>WTGT01000165.1 GCA_011523445.1 Paracoccaceae bacterium | reverse complement strand
TTCTGGCTATTTGGGTTGGATTGGTACCAACAGAAGACCTGATGGCTATCGTAAATTCCAAATTATTCGAAATTCCTCCAATTGGAGAATTTGGCTGGAAGGTGGATTGGCGTCTTATTCCTGATTTTGCCATTGTCGGGATAGCCCTCTCCCTGAATTGTTTTGGTATAATGACTGTTGCCCAGAAATCCTATGATGCTTCCTGGAAGCGACCGGATATTGAAGGTGTAAAGAGAGGATTGATGGCAGAGGGTTTAACAAACATTGCCACTTCGTTCATAAACGGGGTTTCGCAAACAAGTTCAGGCCCGGCAGTTGGTTTGGCCCTTACCTCTGGGATAGTCAGTAGAATTGTCGCTTACATACTCGGTGGAATGTTTATTGTTCTGGCCTTTTTCCCCCCGGTAACCTACTTATGGAACAGCCTCTCAACCACTGTGGTCGGAGCGATTCTGTTATTTGTTGGCGGCATCATTACCATTACAGGTCTCAGAATTCTGATGTTGAGACTTTTGGATAGCCGAAGAACCATCGCCATCGGGCTGGCGATAATTGGGGGCGTTGGTTCGGGATTATTGGCACGGATAGCCGATGAAGAGGCATTTTATTTTGCCCTATTTTCAACACCCTTGGCGCTATCCCTAAGCATAGCAATTGTTCTGAATGCCTTTTTCCTCATAAACAGCAGGAAAAAACTCACCTATGAAGTTCCCCTAGTTGAAAATTGGCACAAGCAATTGGACAAGATGGTCTGGGAATTGGGCAAGTCGTGGGGCGCTTCCCCTGAGACCGTCGCCCGGATCATTCACTCACTGAATGAATTGACAGATGTTGTCACAGGTCACGAACTGATTTCCGAGGATGACAAGAAAATCTATATATCGGCCAGGTTTTATCAATCATTTTGTACGGTCAAGTTTTTCTATACGGGAGAGGGTTTCAGAATAGTCAACAAGCCACCGACCCCGGAACAAATGCTGGAGGACCCGGATTCCGTAACTGACTTGGCGGGATATCTGGTCAGGCAAATTGCCGATGGGATAAAAATCAGCACCCTGCGGAATAATACCACTGTAATTACATTGGAATATTACGACTAGAACACGAACTAATGAATAGCAAGACAAGCTGGAACCCGACAAACCACTAAATATCCAGCCGGGGAGGTACATGCAGCAAATTTAAAGCTTGTGCGGCCTTCTTAAAAAATACGGGGTATTTAAACTTTTAACTGAATTGATACTCACCTATTTTACTATTAATTCAGGTGCTATCATCTTTCAGGTTAAAGTCACAGTCAATCAGGATACTCCGGGCTTGTTCATATTTTTCATCTGCTACCATAATTCTGCGTGGGAGAATTCCAATTTGACCCTCCAAAACACTCATATGAGAATCCAAAACAAAAACTTTTATTCCCTCACCCTCAAGGATGGCAGAGGCAAAGGATAATTCTGTCGGATCATTGGTTCGGTATAATTCTTTCATTTGGCTTCCTTAAAATCCGATTGTTGTAGACAAGGTAATGAAAATTGTTGGATAAAACAAACACAACATCCCAAGGAGATACCTTAATCGTACCAGAAATCCTTAGAGAAGATTTGGCCAAGGTAGAAACCATTATCAGGGAAAGGTCGGATTCTGAGCTTGTTGAAAGGATAAATCAGGTATTGCTACATATATTTGGCAGTGGTGGCAAAAGGTTTCGACCCTTGCTCACCCTTTCGGCTGCCAGATTATTGGGATATGAAGGTGATCATCATCTGAACTTGGCAGCAGCAGTGGAATTTGTACATACCGCCACGCTTGTTCATGATGATGTTGTGGATCAAAGCAAACAAAGGAGAGGGAAACCGGCAGCCAACTATCTATGGGATGACAAAACTTCGGTTTTGGTAGGTGATTATCTGTTTGCCAGGTCGTTTCAACTTATGGTTTCAGCGGATTCCCTTCGTTCCCTGGCTGTTTTGTCTGACGCTTCTGCCACAATTGCCGAAGCCGAGGTTCTTCAGCTTGTGAACCAGAATAATTCGTCGATTTCTGTCGATACCTATCTCACGATTATCAAGGGCAAGACGGCAGCACTGTTTTCAGCAGCCACTGCAGTTGGCGGTATTGTTGGCAGGGGAACTGATCAAGAGATTCGGGGATTGACCGAATTCGGCAATTATCTGGGTATCGGATTCCAGATCATGGATGACCTTTTGGATTACGAGGGTCATTCTCCGGAATTGGGTAAAAATGTCGGTGATGATTTTAAGGAAGGAAAAGTAACTCTTCCGGTAATACGTGCCATTGAGCAGGCCGATGAAAAGGAAACAGTTTTCTGGAAAAGGGTTTTCGAAGACAATAATATTGTGGATGGGGACTTGGAACGGGCACTGATGATTTTGAAGACAAGGGGAATAATTGAAGAGGTAAGGTCGCAGGCTTTCAGCTGGTCTGAAAAAGCCAAGAATTGCTTGGAAAAGCTGCCGAACAATCATATAACAATTTTTTTAGGTAATCTGGCAGACAATTCTGTTGCCCGTAAATCCTGATCAAGCGGGAAGTATCCGAGTGGGTTGAATCCACCACCCCGGTTTTAATTGTTTGATTGTCTTCGCAGCAACCGATACCTGTTCAGCAGTTTGAAAAATGCCGAAACAGGTTCCACCGGAACCTGACATTCTTGCCACCAAACAACCTTCCTGATCCTGCAACCGGGAAAGTATGTCCTTGATTTCAGGGCAAAGTTGCAAGGCGGGAGGTTCAAGATCATTCCTCTGGTCCCTTATCCAACTGATGATATCATTCTTATTTCCCAAGGCTGGAAATGGTGTCTGGGAAGAATTGTTTACCTTGGTCAGCCCTTTGTAGACATCCTGGGTCTGAACTGGCTTGTTGGGGTTTACCAACAGCAAGGGGAACTCGGGGAAACTGTCAAGAACGGCGATCTTTTCTCCCAACCCGCTCACCATTGAGGGCTTGCCGGTTAGACACACAGGCAGATCCGATCCGATTGAAGTTATTTTTCTGGTATCGGTGGGTAAAGGGCATTTCAAATAATCGGAGGCCAGCCTCAAGGCTAGGGCGGCATTCATGGATCCACCACCTAGTCCAGCAGAGACAGGTATTGATTTCTTCAGATTGACCCTGAAGCCGGTACCCCTCTCTTCGAGCAAACGCAAAGCAGACAGGATGATGTTTTCTGAAGGGTGTGGAAGGGCCTTGCTGTAAGGACCATGGGTTGAAAGTGAAAACCTTTCTGCGGGTTCTAGTTCCAGAGTGTCACCAAAGCCAGTAAATACAACCAAGCTGTCAATTTCGTGAAACCCGTTTGGTAATTTGCCGGTTACATGCAGGGTAAGGTTTATTTTGGCATTAGCAACACCTGCAATCGCCCGATGGTTGCTACTCCTCCTCTTCAAACCTTCTCGTTCCTTCTTCCAAACCGTACATCAGTCTAAGTTCGATTTTTCTGCCAAGTTCACCTTCCGGTTCTGTTTTCAAGGCACGTTCCCATTCCCGTTTTGCCAGTTCCTCTTCACCCATGACCCAATAGACTTCAGCTATATGATCTATTACCTCAGCCTGGTTGGGGATAATACGGTCCGATCTTTGCAAATACTCCAAAGCTTCTTCCAATTTTCCCTGACGATATAAAACCCAGCCCATTGAATCCACGTAGTACCCATTGTCGGGTTCTGCCTCAAGAGCCGCTGTGATCAATTCCTCGGCTTCATCAAGTTTGATATTGCGGTCAGCCAGTGTATACCCCAGATTATTTTGAACTAGGGCATTATCAGGGGATATTTCCAATGATTTCCACCAATCAGCTTCGGCCTTTTCCCATATACCCATATAATAATATAACTGCCCTCTCAGGAAATAGGCATCCCAATTCTCTCGGTTGGTTCCCTTCGATAATTCTATTCCCCGACTAATACTGTCAATTGCCTCTTGCATTTCAGATCTGTTGGTTCTTAGTTCACCCAAGAGGTACAACAAATCAATTGAGTTAGGATGCAGTTCAAGAGCTTCCTGCAGGATCATCAAACTTTTATCGGAATCACCCATTCCATAATAAATGTCTGATCGCAGGCCTACAGCTGCCTGATAATATGGATCTCCAGGCATAATCCCTTCGATCGGTAGTAGGGCCAATTCAAGACTGCCTAGTGAAAGGAGTGTTCTGCTGACGGCAAAATCAAGGGATATATCTTCCGGATCAAGATGTCTGGCCAATCCGAACATAGCCAGCGAATCACCAGAGGATCCGTTGTTGTTGGTTGTAATCCGGGCAACAGCTGACAAAAGCTTGGCCAAACCCTCTTGGGGTGAAATTTTCAAATCAATTCTGCTACCGGAAGTCAGATTTTCCTTGAGTTGCAGAAATGGTGTTTTTCTTGGCTCGATTTCCGAAAATCTCAATAAATCATACTCCTCACCTGCCTCATCAAGCTTACCTTGATTAAGCAAGATACCAATCCTAAGGTAGAGAACCTCATTTTGAAGTGCCGGAGGATAATCCCTGACCGAGCCCAAAGTTTCCAAAGCCATTTCCAGATTACCGTTGGAGGCATGAATCAGGCCATTTGCAAAACCCAAAAGGAAAACTCCTCTCTCTTCAAACCCCTTTTGGAATATCTCCAATGAATCTTCTACCGATCCCTCGCCAAAGGTGGACCATCCCAGAACCAAGGCATTGAGGGGGAAATTTAAGGGATTCTCATCCAGTAAGGTCTTTACCGAGTCAAATTCATTTCGGATAAACAGGTCAGTTGTTTTTACAATCCGTGCCAAAATAAAATCGTTGCCCATGGCAAGCAAGCGATCGGAGTAATCTACTGCTTGGTCTAAATTCCCCGTTCCCATATACACTTTCAAGGCCAATTCCAGGATTTCTGGAGTGTCAAAAGCTTCATCGGGCAATTCTTCAAGGTATCCTCTGGCAATATCATAGCGATATTCTTCCACGGCAAATTGGGCTGCCATAAATTGCCCTAGAAAATCCTGAGCCTTGAGCGGGGTTCCCGCAAACACTACCAGTACCAGTACTGATCGAGCTAATTGAAAAAATCTGTACAACACCAAATCACCCTTCCTTTACTGGCATCTTACCACAAGATGGATAACAATCCGGAAAAAGGATTCCCATAAAGAATCAAAAACCAATAGGCTGAATTATATTCGTCCTCCAACACAATTGAATTCATTATATTGTGAATCTGATAAAATCGAGATTACATATTGGGATAATTTGGTCCGTCCCCACCTTGAGGTGTGCACCAGTTGATATTTTGACTCGGATCCTTGATATCGCAGGTTTTGCAATGCACGCAGTTTTGGTAATTGATTTTGAACTCCTTGCCCCCATCACTGTTTTCAAGAACTTCATAAACTCCCGCCGGGCAGTATCTTTGCGCCGGTTCAGAGTAATTCGGCAGGTTAACACTTATAGGAATGGTCGGATCAGCCAAGTGCAGGTGAACGGGTTGTCCCTCTTCATGATTGGTTCCCGAATAGCTGACATTGGTAAGGCGGTCAAAACTGATCTTGCCGTCAGGTTTGGGATATTCTATTTCCTTGTGCTTGCTGGCCGATTCGGTACTTTCGGCATCAGATTTTCCATGTTTCAAGGTTCCAAAGGGACTTCCCCCAAAAAGTGTTGAGCACCACATATCGACAGCTCCAAAGGCGAGAGAGCCATAAAGACCATAGCGTGACCACAATGGTTTCACATTTTTGACTTTCTTCAGGTCCTTGCTAATGGGGCCGTTTCGCAATTTTTGTTCATAGGCAACCAATTCCTGTTCACTCGATCCTTTTTCAAGAGCCTCGGTTGCGGCATCCGCAGCGAATATGCCGCTCAACATGGCGTTGTGGTTTCCCTTGATTCTTGGCACATTGACCAAACCTGCTGAACAACCTACCAATACACCCCCGGGAAAAGTGGTCTTGGGAATTGACTGCCAACCACCTTCGGTTATGGCCCTGGCGCCATAGGCTATGCGTTTGCCACCCTCTAGCAGGGAACTCACCAAATGATGATGCTTGAACCTTTGAAACTCCATATAGGGATAGATGTAGGGGTTGGCATAGTTCAGATGGACAACAAAGCCAAGGCTGATCTGGTTTTTTTCCATATGATAAAGAAACGATCCTCCCCCTGTTTTCGAGTTGAGAGGCCATCCGGCTGTATGTGTTACACTTCCCAGCTTGTGCTTTTCAGGGTCAATTTCCCAAATTTCCTTCATACCAAGTCCAAATTTTGGAAAATCCGAATCCTTGTCCAGCCTGTATTTTTCGATAACCTGCTTGGTTAATGACCCCCTGGCTCCTTCACAAAGAAATAGAAACCTGCCTTTGACCTCTATTCCCGGTTCATAGTTATCACCTGGTGTGCCATCAGGTTGTTTACCAAATTCACCGGCTACGACTCCTGCAACTCTGTCATCACCATCAAATACGAGTTCCGAACAGGCCATGCCGGGATATACTTCAACTTCAAGCTCCTCTGCCTGCTCGGCCATCCATCGGCAAACATTGGCCATCGAAACGATATAGTTCCCATGGTTGTTCATGAGTGGTGGCATGGACCAGTTAGGAATCTTGATTTGCCCACCTTCTCCAAGGACATAGAAGTTATCCTCGGTTACAGGAACATTCAGGGGTGCATTTCGTTTTTCCCAATCGGGAATCAGGGTGTTTAACCCTATGGGATCCAGTACGGCACCGGATAAAATGTGAGACCCGACCTCGGCACCCTTTTCCAATACACAGACTTCCAATTCCGGGTTATTTTGCTTGAGCCTGATTGCAGCAGAAAGACCTGCCGGTCCTGCGCCAACAATGACGACATCAAATTCCATTACTTCACGTTCGATTTCAGCCATATTTTAATTCCCGTATGGATTGGTTTTGAACCGGACCAAATTGATTGACTTTGAAAGATGTAAAAATACAAAACTATCCTGATTAATCCAGAGCATTTACAGAATCAGATAGGTAAAATTAAAATTTTTTCTTTCAGGGCCATCACATTTGAATATTTTCAGATAGCCGATGAGATAACACGGGTTGCAGCAGTGCAGAAAACATTAATCCGAGCGTGTTCAATTCATAGGGTACCGTTCTGAGTCTAAATCCCAAATAGTAGATGGATATCGAAAACTGTTTGGTTTGGAAGTGGATGATTCCAAAACTGAAATACTGGAAGATGGGCTATTAATACGACATGGCATTCTGGAATATGTCATCGAGCAATATATCAACATCGGCCTGCAATCTGGAATCGATCTGTCTTGCTGTTTCACGCAGTTCGTTTTCGGCGGCAATAAGAGGCAATCTTTGCCGCAGTGAATCGAAAAAGTCCGACTCGCTGTTTCCAAAGGCTATGAAATGACGAGCTAGTTCTGGTAACTTCGGATCCATATCTGGCCCTCCGTTCTGTTCAAGAAAATCGATGCTCCTTTCAAGGCGATGAGATGCTGTGAAAAAACGTTCCTCGCCTTCCCCGATCAAGGTGGGTTCGGTCATGATCAGGGCGATTATCAGACCGGAAAAAGTACGAAACAGTGAAATGTTGATGGACGCAAGGTGCCAATAACGCAAATATTCAAGATGCGACAGCGAGTCCATATCGGTATGGTCTCCATCGCGGAATTCGCTTCTTCCCGTAAGCATGTAGTATAGCTGGTTATCCAGGCTCACAATCACAGCAGGTTTGAGTTTATAATCCATGAATGTTCGCAATTCAGCCCGTTGTTTCCCAGCCGCTCGCAAGGCTGAAGCCAGTTCAGGGCGTCCTCCAATAATGCGACCGGTGACCACATCAAGCCGCTCGATCTCTGGGCGTAACTGCGCCACTGCATAATCGTAGCCTAGATCACTTAAAGTATCCAACTCCTGATGAATACCGGAAATATGGGCAGTGACAACGCTGTAAGTCTCTGGATTATCAATAAGTGGTGTGTTGGCGGTGGTTGGTTCCGCAGAATAAGATGCGACTTCAGATGCGTGCCACTGTACCTTCAAGGCAGCCCGCAAAACCCTAGCTATATCGACTCCTGCATCCGTAAGTTCAATATCGGCGATGGTCTGCTCCAGTAGAGCATTCAGTTCTATTAGCATGGCAGCCGAGACGGTGGCTACGGTTCGGGAAAGCTTAGTTTCCTGTTCGATTAGTCGTAGTCGGTTTTTCATCAATTCAATGAGATTCGCTTCTCCGTAGGCAGCGGCAATCAAGTCCTGCACATACGGTATAAGAGTAGGAGCCAAATCGTCACTGTGGGTGTCGGCAAGACTTTCGATGTTTTCCCGCAACTGGTACATAGCCAGATTCAGATTCTCTTCCACGGTGCTCACGTACTGTCTCCCACCAGGAAGTCGCGTTGCAATCTCCAGTATCATGGAGCCTTGGTCTACCTGTTGGATAAGGGATGCCAAGCGGTCATACAGTTTCATATCCTCGATTGGAATTGTGCTGGCAGTCTGAGAGGACAGTCCTTTTGTATCCCTGTGACTGTATACCATGCGATAGAAAAGGTCGTCTTCGCTGGTAATAGCGGCGGGGAGCAAATGCCAATTTGTTGCAGCGATAAGTTGCTTTCGGCTGCTTTGCAAATCTCGCAAAATTTGTGCTACCTGAAGCCTGCCTTCTTCGAGTATCTGTGCATTGAGAACCAACTCGTCAAGCAACCCATGCATGCGTAATGCATAATCCTCATGATTCGCAAGGGCAAGCAGGTCAAGTTGTTGGCGAGCCTCCGCTGCATAGGTATCGATGGATATCTTGGACTTAGCCATCGCTTCGGGGGTCATTCCGGCGCTAGTTTTCACAGAGGCCGTGGCAACAATTGATTGCACGTTGCGAACCACGCCAAGCACGGCGATTGCCGCATGAATGTTAGAGGATTGGTCATGGACAGAAATCGATTTCTCGCTAGCGGTAGCACTGACAAGGGGAAATACGATCAGGCTGACCGTTGCAACAGCCCATCTTAGCAGTATGAGTAAACGCTCCATTATTTATTTCCTTCGAGACTTGCGGTTCGTACGATCCTGCCCTGCTGATCGATCATTGTTAGGATCACATCATCGGAGCCTTGGTTGTCGTCTGGACCGTATTGAAGTCTTACACCGGAAAGATCAATCGATTGCGAATGTTGAAGTGCATTCAAAAAGCAACTCCGTGTCAGATCTTTGCAGGCCTTAAGTCCAAAGATGGCCAATCGTCCTGCCAGATAACCCTCAAGGGAGACAAATCCGGGCTCAGCGTTGGCGTTGAAGGACTGAAGTGCCGCTAGGTACTCCGTCACTACCGGAGTATCGTGATCATCAGGCAACGGTACCACCTGCGTAATAAATACTCCTGTTGCTTCTTCCCCCAGCTCACGCACCAATGCATTGCTACCGACAAATGAGACTGCGAGGAATATGGGGTCTATGTCAAGTCGAAGAAGTGAAATCGCATTAGCTACCGGCTGGTAGGCACCAATCATGATCACAGCTTCTGGATTCGCCTCTGAGATATGAAATACTGCAGCCTTGACCGCACTCGTATTGCGCTCGTAATACCACGTGGCAACCGGCTTAAGGCTGTGTCGGTCAAGAGCATCAATTACACCATTTAATCCCGACTGGCCATAAGAGTCATTCTGGTACAAAACAGCCACTCTTGTCACCCCGAGATCCGCCGTAAGCCGTTCAACCATGTGCTCGGTTTCCTGAGCATAAGACGCGCGCAGATTAACCACAGTTTTTAATTCAGGATCTCGTAGAAAGCCAGCACCCGTAAATGGGGCAAGGAACGGTACTGCTTCGGAATCAGCCAACGGGGCAGCGGATCGCGATGTTGGTGTACCCACCTCACCGATCAACCCGAATACCTTCTCTTTGGCGATTAGAGTGCGGGTGTTCGCATAGGCAAAACTAGGCTCGTATCGGTCATCCATCGAAATCAGTTCCAGCATACGGCCATGCACACCCCCCGAGGCGTTCTGTTCACTGAAAGCCGCTTCGATGCCCAAGCGCATGGCCTATCCCAATGCTTGCGCAGGCCCGGTGAATGCTGCTGATTGCCCGAAAACGACTCTGTCATCGAACACACCCGGACTCACCTGCTCTTCACCTAGGAGTTCTTGAGTAAAAGCCACCACAAGCATCGTTCCAGTAACGAGAACCGCTAACGTAACTCTCTTAAGGTATGGCAACTCGGTGTTGGAATTCTTCATATCTACGATTCCTCAATAAAATCAAACTTTTCAATATAAAATATATGGAAATTCCTCAATACCATTTCCAAAATGTTATAATCAAACATATTACCACTCATTTTTTAGTTTTTTGGTTATTTATTGATTTAAAATTTTAACCTTGTAAAACCCATCTCCATTTACTTTTCGGCACTGCTGATTCATTCAGGCTACCCGACTGTTTCGATTACAAATACACTCACTCAAACTTATTATATGACTTTATTTTAGTCTCAGATTTAAGTGTTGCAAATACATGGTTGCTGATTAAATTCATGGTTTAATTTCTTCGAATGAAGAAGTAACCTCTACGCAATCTGATATTCAAAAAAGCAAATTTATGGACAGGATATTTATTACCAAAAACGGCGTTACCGATGTCGAGGATGATTTGAAAAAACTCGTTTCGATAGATCGACCTCAGATAATCAAGGCTATAGCCGATGCAAGGGCCCTGGGAGATTTGAGTGAAAATGCCGAGTACCATTCAGCCAAGGAAAAGCAGGGTTTGATTGAAGCCCGAATATCCTATCTCAAGAACATTCTTTCTAGGGCAGAGATAATTGATGTTACCCAGTTGAACGGATCAATAAAATTTGGTGCCACCGTTAGCCTTGAAGACGAGGAATCAGGAGAGGAAGTAACCTACCAGATCGTTGGTGAACCAGAAGCAAATCTCGAAAAAGGCAAATTGAATGTTCGGACTGCTCTTGGCAGGGCTTTGATAGGTAAGGATGAGGGTGA
>WTGT01000249.1 GCA_011523445.1 Paracoccaceae bacterium | reverse complement strand
AATCCCCACGATAGAATTCAATTCATCCACCGTCCCGTATGCTTCAACCCGGGGTGAAGTCTTGGCAACCCTCGTACCGTCTCCCAGGGCTGTTTCACCCTTGTCACCGGTTTTAGTATAGATTTTGTTGAGTACAACCATAGTGAATACCTCAATCGTCCAGCATTACAAAAAGGATAATCAAAATCACGGCTACTGCCTGGGACAAAACCCTCAGGCGCATCAACTTGTTACCATGCTTGCGGTTGAATTCCGTATCTGCTGCAAAACCGATAATGCCGACCAGAAGAACGATTAGTACAAACAAGAGGGCAGCACCAATGATAATACCTTTCATGTGTCACCTAGAGTTGTTTTGCCAAAATTCTGTCAACAGCACTGGTTGGAAGTATACGCTTCATGACTGCCATAAATTGTGTCGGGAATGTTACCCTGTATTTTTCCTTGGGTCTTTTTGCTTCAAGGGCATGAATAAGTACTTTCGTAACTGCCGAGGCAGGTAATTCAAACGGATCCTTTTTACCACTTTCCTGATACAATCTTGGAATAAGACGATTCTTGTAATCATCGGCAAATGGAGAAGTTTCCCAATCAATCCATTTTTCAAAATGCCGGCGTGTATTTACCCTAATCTTCGTGCCAATCGGTCCTGGCTGAATAAGTGAAATATAAACTCCAGTGTTTCTCAGTTCTATTCTCAATGTATCACTCAATCCCTCAAGTGCAAACTTGGTAGAATTGTAAGCCCCTCTCCAGGGTAAAGTTGTAAAACCCAAAATTGACGAATTCTGGACAATTCTACCATATCCCTGCTTTCTCATAACCGGTATCACGAGTTTGGTCAGTTCGTGGTATCCAAAAAAGTTGACTTCAAAAATTTCCCGAAGGGCATCTACCGGTGTATCCTCGACAGCTCCCAAAAATCCATGTGCACCATTATTGAATAACGCATAAAGGGAGCCATCGGTTCTCGACATGGTTTCCTCAAACCCTTCCCTAATGCTCTCCTTGCTGGCGTAATCCAATACAAAACTTTCCAGACCCATTTCCTGCAATCTGGCACAGTCTTTTTCCTGCCGACAGGTAGCCAATACCCGCCAACCTCTCTGAGCAAGGGTTATGGCACCATCAAAACCGATACCTGATGAGCATCCTGTAATGAGAATGGTTCGCTTATCCATTGGTTCCTCTCGTATACTTGTGTTTACCATCAGTTCTACAAATTTCATGTTTGAAATCTGATTGTTTCGTATTCAGTTATTCCAAGTAAGCAGTTAAATTGGAGATTTTAACCACAATAAATAACCATTAAGTGGTAATAACCGTCAAAATATAAGAAAATTGGTTAGAAAATTATCAAAAAGAATTTATACCTTTGGTTTTCTGAAAGTTGACATAAGTTTTCGGGAAAATACCTATAATTGTCAGTAATCCGGTTAAATACAGGAAAATTATGAAAATCAATCAAGTCGGAGTTATTGGTGCTGGGCAAATGGGCAATGGTATTGCCCATGTTTTTGCTTTGGCCGGATATCAGGTTCTACTCCATGATTCTTCCTTCGAGGCTGCCTTTACAGGCTTTCAAAGCATCGAAAAAAACATGAATATACTCATTGACCTGGAAAAGCTGACCATTGATGAAAAAAAGGAAGCCTTGGGTCGAATTAGCATCAAGCGACGATTGCCCGAGCTCGGGGAATCCGATTTGATAATTGAATGTGCCGTGGAAAACGAGGAAATAAAGAACAGTATTTTCGAGGAGATTCAAAATTATCTGGGTGAGGATACACTGCTAACGACGAATACTTCATCCATTTCAATCACAAGGTTGGGTGCTAAAACCGACAGGCCTGAAAGATTTATGGGTTTTCATTTCATGAATCCTGTGCCACAAATGAAACTGGTGGAATTGGTTCGGGGTATTGCCACCGGAGACATGATCTATGAAGAATTGAAGAAGGTTGTGAAAACACTGGGCAAAACCCATACCTCCTCGGAGGATTTTCCAGGATTTATTGTCAATCGAATACTGATGCCGATGATAAACGAGGCAATCTATGCCCTTTATGAGGGGGTTGGGAATGTTGAATCTATCGACAAATCCATGAAGTTGGGAGCAAATCACCCGATGGGACCACTGGAACTGGCTGATTTTATCGGTCTGGATACCTGCCAGTCCATTATGGAAGTTCTTCACAGCGGTTTGGGTGACACCAAATATCTACCTTGCCCATTGCTTAAAAAATATGTCGAGGCCAAATGGCTAGGCAAGAAAAAAATGCGAGGTTTTTACGACTATCACTTTGATCCCAAACAACCGACCCGCTAACCCATAGAACCAAAAATCCTATTTTCCCAACGCCAGTGTTTTGGCCCGCAACCAACTCATGAATTCTTCGGTGTTACCCTCGAAGCTATTGACTTCCTCACGTTCAATCACATCACCAATAATGGGTTTCTGGGGTTTCTTCATCGAGTGAGCAATCTCATGCAGGAGGAGGGATTGTCGGAGTGTCGGGGAAATCAAATTCGCCCAATGGTACCAACGGCTGTTTTCCCCGGGGAAGAAAATCGGTACAATGCGTGCATCGCTTTTTCGAATTAGTTTTGCAGTGAAGGGGTTCCATGAAGCTTCAACCGCTGGGGCTGTCCAATTTGGTGCAGAAGCCACTTGGCCGGCAGGAAACAATACGATAACACCGCCAGCAGCCAAATGCTCCATTGCCAACTTGCGCATGGCAACATTTTGTTTGAGATGGTTTTCAACATGTGGAAATGCGACCGGTAGAAGTTGATCCTGAATCTCAGGGATGGTGTTGAGCAATTCCCTTGTAAGGATTTTGAAATCCTTGCGGATCCGCTCGCAGATTTCCGCAAGGAGCAACCCATCAACCAATCCGTGTGGATGATTCGCAACAATGATGACAGGTCCGATCCTGGGAATCTTCTGAATCTCCTCCATGGGTGTAAGGAGATCAATCTGCAACAACTCAAGAGCTTTGCTGAAAAAGGTCTGGTTCGGAAAACGTCCAGTACTTTCATATATTCTGATCAGCCTGATCAGGGTCAATTTGCCAGTCAGCCATTCAATGGTCCTGATAACTGCTCCTCTATAAGAGCCAGGAAAGGTATTGCCATAGGATAATTGCTTGCTCTTGTATGGCTGGTAATTGGGATCATCGGTAAAGGGCTTTTCATACCCCTCCGGAAACCCAGACAGTTCGGAAACAACTATGGGGGCCTTAACTTTGTTCATGATTCTTCATAAAACTTTTCGGCAACCAAAGTTTCCAACGCCAACTTCAGCTCTTTTGCATCATCACCAAAGATTTCCAGCGAAATTATCGAACCCATTGAGGCAGCCAAAGTCAATAAACCCATGATGGAGTCACCAGCCACCGTCAAACCGTCAAAGGAAACTTCAACCTCAGAATCATGTTGCTCGACGATTTCAACAAACTTGGCTGAAGCTCTTGCATGTAGGCCTTTTTCGTTAATTATTTCGAGGTCGCATTTTAGGACCATTCAATTACCTTTCTTCATAGATTCTGATATGTTGACGACCAGCTTCAAAAGCAAGTTTTGTGGCTTCTTGAATACTCTTGTTTCTTGATTTCACAAGTTTGATCAACATCGGTAGATTTACCCCTGTAAGGATTGTTCCGGGAGTTTTGCGACAGGCACAAACTGACAGGTTGGAGGGTGAACTGCCATAAATATCCGTCAGGATAACAACACCTTTTCCCTGATCCACCTCACAGATGGCAGTACAGATTTCGGCCTCCTTTTCATTCCTGTCAATATCGTCATCCATGGTTATTGCTGCCAGATTTTGCTGTTTACCCAAGATCTGTTCAAGACATTCACACAATTCGAGTGCAAAATTGCCATTTGCAACAATAACAATTCCTATCACCTGGTATTGCCCCCAATCATGACTTTTCGGGACTGTCGTGATCTGTTTTTCATTTCAGTCATAATATTCAAGGTATATTACCCAAGGTTATTGATTATAACAATTGCGGTATTTAATGTTTCCGTTCACCGGTCAACAATACAAATAAAGCCTTGGCAATGATTCTGTTGCCTTTAGCATAAATACAGGGAATTTTGTAATTTAATAACTTATGGGTACGAAACGGAGGTAATCGCTTTTTTTCCGTTTTTGAAAGGTCAATGACGGCCGTTAGCTTGACATTTTCCTGCCAAGGCAGTTTCAAAATCCCTAAATATCTTGATTCAATCAATCCCGCATTGCTTTTCAGCGGGCTCAGATACAAGCCATCGGATCCTACCATCACATTTGTTTGATCATCGGCCACAAGTGTTGCTCCAAGCGATATCATTTCGATGGCCAAGGTGCTTTTACCTGATCCTGAGGGACCAATGATAAGAACACCTTTTTCCTCCAAGGCGATGGCTGAGGCATTTATGCTTATTTCCTTGCCAGCAGTTTTTTCCATTCACTTAATAACTTGAGGTCTGATCGTCGGTTTCACTTTGCGTAATCAGGTTCAATCCCTTTTTTACCTCGGAGATGTTTTGCTTGGCTGCACCTGAAAGCAATCTTACGTCGCTGAGGAGGGTTACTAGATCAAAACCCCATTCAATAGCCTTGATTGCATATTCGGATGACCCGGTATGGATACCAGCAATAATACCTTCATCCTTGCATGCGAACATTACATTCTTGATGCATTCAATCATTTCCGGTTCCTGACGATCCAAACCTGGTGGCAATTTACCATTGGTAACCCCCAGGGTCAGGTCAGCTGGGCCTATGTAAACACCATCCAGCCCAGGAGTGGTTACGATTTCTCGAAGATTGGAGTAGGCTTCACCAGTCTCGATCATTGCAAAACAGGTAACATTCTCGTTTGCTTCCTTGTAGTAGTTGTCACCAGCACCATAAAGGGCTCTGGTTGGGCCAAAACTTCTCGTGCCCTTTGGAGGATACCTGACGTAGGATACCAGCTCTTCGGCTTGGGCACGATTATTTATCATGGGACAAATGATCCCATAAGCACCAGCATCCAGTGATTTCATGATAATTCCTGGTTCCAACCAGGGAACCCTGGCCATCGGGGTTGTATTGCTTGCCCTCATGGTTTGGAACATTCTGACAGCATCGGTATAATCAACGACACCATGTTGCATGTCAACGGTAATACTGTCATAGCCTTGGGCTGCGAGAATTTCGGAAATGAATGGATTGGCAATGGAACACCATGCATTAAGAACGGGTCTTTTTTCGCCGAATGCTTTTTTCACTCTATTTTTAATCATCATTTTTCCTGTTTCTTAATGAATGCTGAACATTCCAATCAATGGTTGGTTAAATTTAAAGACGAGATTTGATACTAGATTTTGTAAAAGAATTTTCAAGGCAAAGCCTTTACTGTTCGGGTAAATGCTTGCAATAGCAATTACTCGGACTTGCCATGAGGAAACAACAAGACTTTTTCATGGTTTTAAGCCAATAGCTATTGTTTCATTGCTTGTGTGGGCAGGGATCTGATGGTAATCACTATACCCGCCCCAATAATCAAGGCTATGCCGAATATACCAATTGCATCAGGAATTTGAGACCAGATAATCCAGCCCCAAAAACCGGCAAATATCAAAAAACTGTATTCAAATATGGTTACGAATGTGGGTTCAGCTACCTGATATCCCTTGATCAAGCCAGCTACAGCCAGGAGAGAGCCAGACGCTTGAATTACGGTCCAGAAAATAAACTCGGAAGTTATGGGTTTCCAACCCGACAGAAAAAATGGGGCTATATTTATGGTTTCAGGTGAAAGGTCCAGTAAGGTAAGTATGATCGAACCACCAAAACCGAAAAAGCCAATCATGGCAAAAAAGCCAAATAACAGGACAGAGGTTTTCTCTTCGGCACAATAGTGCCTAGTGAGGATTTGTCCCATGGCATACAAGGCACCGGCCATCAAGGGGAAAATGGTGAATACGCTGAAATTCCCAAAATCGGGCTTTAGAACCATCAAGACGCCAATGGAACCAAGCACAACGCATAAAATCCTGAGAAACCCGACTTTGGTTTTGAAAAACAGAACCGAGAAACCCAAAATAAAAATGGGAGAACTGAACAGGGCCGCTCCAGCTTCTGCAATCGGCATCAATGCCAGTGAACCAAAATACAGGATCATGGAAGAGGCAATCAATACTGAACGAATGAAGACAATTCCAGGTCTCTGAGGCCAGAGACTGTGTCCTTTGTAAATACAAAAGACTACTATCGCGATACATCCAATGATAGATCTGAGAAAATGAAATTGCCAAACTCCAGCTTCCAGGGCAATAAACCGGACAAAATTATCAATGAGACCAATGACAAACATCGAGGGGATTATGTAGAAACCGCCCAATAAGGTATTCGGGACCTTCGAAAGGAGATTAGAATTCATATTCTGGCCTTATATGCATTTTGAAGGCTTGGGAAATATTAATCCCGGATACGCCCAAAATCATCTTCGAAACGAATAATGTCATCTTCCCCCAAATAACTTCCACATTGCACTTCTATTACCTCCAGTTCTTCACTTCCCGGGTTTTCCAACCGGTGTCTTGCACCCAAGGGAATATAGGTTGATTGATTCGGTTCAAGTGTAAGAATGGTGTCATCACATGTAACCTTGGCAATACCTCGTACCACAGTCCAGTGTTCCGAACGGTGCCTATGTGCTTGGAGTGA
The DNA here is from genome assembly GCA_011523445.1 of Paracoccaceae bacterium. GTDB lineage: Bacteria > Pseudomonadota > Alphaproteobacteria > Rhodobacterales > Rhodobacteraceae > MPNP01. Next base: position 4,292 of record WTGT01000249.1, on the reverse strand, counting down.
GAGTTTTGCCTTGGGATGGACCATCAGTGATTTGACTTGGAAGCCTTCCCCCTGCCGAATACTTTCATAGGAACCCCACGGACGGTAAACCCGCTTGTGTTCGATGAGTTCATTTCGATTATTGGTCTGTAGCTCGGTAATTACCCCCTTGGCAAGCTCCAACTTATTCAGGGTTGAAACCAAAACGGCATCCGAAGTCTCAATCACTGCAATATCCTTCAAACCTACAGTGGCAACCAAACGGCTGGTGGATTTGACAATATTACCAGATGAACCTACCGAAATCACATCTCCTGTCAGGGAATTATTATCCTCATCAAGATCGGATAAGGAATGGACACGTTTCCAGGTACCCAGATCAGCCCATTTGGCATTAACCCTGACCACGACAGCTTCGGATGTTTTTTCCAGAAACCCTCTTTCAAAGGATCTGGCTGGCAAGGTTTCGTATGGGGGCCCAGGTATGTAGAGTGGTTTATCGACTACAGCATTGTCAGTTGCCGACTGCAAAGCATTTAGTAACTCATGGTTGATTTTTTCTAACTCCTCAAGAAACAGTGAAGGTTTCATCAAGTATATTCCGAGATTCCAAAGGGATTTATCCCATTCAAGGGTAGCTTTCTTACCTGTGGTATCCGGTTTTCTTTGAAACTGATCCAACCTGAAGACATCAGTTTCCAACTGTTGCCCCATTTGGGCATAACCATAATCCTGGGTATGGGTTTCAGGCCTTACGCCAAAAGTGACAATCCTGTTTTTACCTGCCCAGTTGACTCCCATAGCAAGTGCTTGCACAAAAACATCAAGATCATCAAAATAACCATCTATTGGAAGAATCAGCAGGTAGGGATCGCCATCCATTTTGATAGCATTCAATGCGGTTATCGCAAGTGGAGGTAAGGTATTTTTGGGAGTGTTTTCGGTTATGATCAAGCCTGGTTCTGTACCATGCTCCCGGCATTGTTCCTGAACAAAAAACCTGTATTCATCAAGACACAGTACAATCGGATCGAGGACATCAAATCCCTGTTCCCTTAACCGGGGAATATGATCAAGGGTTTCCTGAAAGAGGGATCTATTTCCTCTTATGGGGAGAAATTGTTTTGGCAGTTTTTGTCTCGAAAGTGGCCATAATCGAGTTCCCCATCCTCCAGCAAGCAAGACAGGTAGAATTTGAGTATTGGAATTAGTCATTGCGAATTATTAAATCAGAATTTATCAACATTATGGGTTTTTGCTTTCGAACAAAAAATTTGGGTTCAAAATCACGATATACCAAATAAATCTTTGTAAATTCCTAATATTTGGTTTTGTCAAATAAACCAAACCAATATGTTGGGTACAATCAGGATCTTTACCAATAGACGGTTATAACAAAAGGACAAGCATGAAATTTGCACCGATTACTGATAGGCTCATGAATCTCGGTTCGGATAAATGGACCCTTCATTTTCGTACGAGAGAGTTAAAGGCTAAGGGCGAACCTGTTATCGAATTGACCATTGGTGAACCAGATTTAACACCTGACAGGGAGGTGCTGGATGCTCTTGTTTCATCCCTCTACTCAGGCCGAATCAAATATTCCTATGGTCGTGGTGAACCAGATACCCTTGAGGCGATTGCAAAAAAATATACCAAAGCTAGGGGATATCAGGTTGATGTAGAAAATGTCATTTGTTTTCCTGGTACCCAAACCGCAATTTTTGCCACCATTTTGGGATTGACCGATGAAAATAATTCCATTCTGGTTGGGGATCCCTACTACGCGACCTACGAGGGTCTAATCGCTTCTACAGGTGCCAAAAGGATTTCTGTACCGTTGAAGCAGGAACATGGATTCAGAATGCAGGCCTCAGACCTTGAACGGGAAATCAGGGAAGATTCACGCTTGCTGCTCCTCAACAACCCCAACAATCCCACCGGGTCGGTTTTATCAAAGGAGGAAATACAGGAAATCTGTCGGGTTTGCGAAAAGCATGATCTTTGGATACTTGCAGATGAAGTATACGAAAATCTGGTATATGAGGGAGAGTTTTATTCTCCGTTGATGGAAGAAAATTACCGCGATCGGATAATAAGTGTTGCTTCGGTATCCAAGACCTATGGTGTTCCGGGATTCAGAAGCGGGTGGGCCGTGGGCCCGAAGGAATTTTGTAGTCACTTGGTGCCTCTGGCCGAAACCATGCTTTTTGGTGGAGTACCCTTTATTGCTGATGCGACTGCTTTTGCTCTCAATTCAACAAGTGATTTCGTCGATCGAATGGGTTCATCCTACTTCCATCGGGCAAAATTGATCGTGGAAGCCCTTGCTCCCTCCAACAAGATAAAGCCATTTTTGCCCAGTTCAGGCATGTTCATACTGGTTGATGTGACCGAAACGGGAATGGATGGTGAAGAGTTTGCATGGAAACTTCTGGAAACCGAGAAGGTAGCCGTGATGCCGGGGAATTCATTTGGTAAAAATGCTGCTTCCTTCGTACGGTTGAGTTTGACCGTGGAAGACGATTTACTGGTTGAGGCATGCCACAGAATAAGATCCTTTGTTCAGACCCAGGACTAGTCTCCATGAATGAAGTTTCGAATACCCAATTGAAAGCACCCTTCGGCAAGGTCCTGATTGCCTGCCTGGAAGAGCAGGGGGTCGAATATATTTTTGGAATTCCCGGCGTTCACACCGTTGAATTGTACAGGTATCTCGGAAACTCGACAATTCGACACATTACTCCAAGACATGAACAGGGTGCCGGATTTATGGCTGACGGTTATGCCAGGGTTTCAGGAAAGCCGGGTGTATGCTTTTTAATTACCGGCCCCGGATTGACCAATGCATTGACTCCCATGGCTCAAGCTCGAGCAGATTCCATTCCCATGGTAGTTATCTCAACCGTAAATCCAGAATCCAGAGGAAGGAATGATTTTGGGCGACTCCACGAATTGCCCGATCAAACAGGCCTTCTAAGAAAGCTAGCTATCTATCATCATAGAATGGATGATCCAGAACGCCTGGTCGAGGTGATGAATGAAGCTTTTAACTGGCATAGGTCAAATCGCCCCGGACCCGTTCATATTGAAATTCCCCTTGATGTTATATCGACACAAGTCAGGAAAGTATCACTGGAAGCTGAAACCAGGACAGAATCATCAAGCCGGTTTGAAATCGATGGAATTGTCGAAGCCTGTCAAAAGGCGAATAACATATCAATACTTGCTGGTGGTGGCGCTACTGGTTCCGGTGACTTGATTGCCAACCTTTCGGAGCGTCTGGATGCACCCCTGATCACCACCATAAATGCCAGAGGGATTGGGAAGGGGAGTGAATTGTCTGTACCTGTTAGCCCATCCCTGGAATGCACAAGAAACTTGTTGGAGGAATCGGATCTTGCCATTGCCTTGGGTACAGAATTCGGCCCGACGGATTTCAATATTTACAAATTACTTCCAGAAATCAGATTCAAGTTCCTGATAAGAGTGGACATTGATGAAACCCAACTAACCAAAGGACCGAAAGCCGATATTGCCGTTTGTTCGGATGTCGAAGAATTTTTGAAGAGTCTCCTGAAGTTGCTCCCGACAACCACCCGAAATAATGGAGGTAGGGAAAGAGCCAGGCAGACCATCGAAGAGGTAAAATCATTCCTGTCTCCAGAGGAATTGAATTACATAAATATCATCCATGCGATTCAGAAAGAACTTCCCGATAGCATTCTAGTTGGTGATTCAAACCAAATATCATACGCCGGTAATCTATATTGTCATATTCACAGGGACACAGGTTGGTTCAATGCCGCAACGGGTTATGGTGCACTCGGATATTCCGTTCCTGCGGCCATTGGTGCGTCCCTGGCAGATTCCCTGGCCCCTTTGGTTTGTCTTGTGGGAGATGGTGGCTTTCAGTTTACACTTGCAGAGATGGGAACGGCTGTAGATGAAAAGGTTCCAGTTAATTTCGTGGTATTCAACAATCAGGGATATGGTGAAATCAAGAACTACATGATTAATCAGGGTATTGAGCCAATTGGGGTGGATCCCTCGCCACCAGATTTCGAGCATATTGCCAGGGCCTACAGAATTCCCTTCGTAAGGGTCAGGAAACCCAACCAATTGATAAATATACTGAGACAGCCAATTCAGGACAATTTACCCCGTCTCATTGAGTATGTTGAAGTGGCTTGAGTTCACTTGGAAAAGCAAGACCTCTCAAATTGATGAAGTTGAAACATTGGTGATCCAAAATTATCTAGGGTGTGGACTCAATTATTTGTAGTCTTGCGATTTTGCGTAGCAAGTATCGT
>WTGT01000109.1 GCA_011523445.1 Paracoccaceae bacterium | reverse complement strand
GTGCCGGCTTTATCAGCCTGAATTTCATGAAATGATTTCATGACCTCGATAAGTCCGATGGTTTCCCCTGCAGATACTGTATCACCAACTTCCTTGTATGGTGGTTGATCTGGTGCCGGTTTGCGATAGAATGTACCGGGAAGTGGAGATTGGATGGTGTTGTCAGACATGATTGTTTACTCCATAATTGCTGATATTTTAATTCTGGTTCTATAAGGCCTGAAGGGTTCTTTTGGTCGCCATGGCAATTTCAACTGCGTTGGGCGTATCCGAATGGACACAAATGCAATCACATCCAACCTGTACTTCCTTTCCATTTACGGAAAGAGTTTTGTTCTCCTGGAAGGCCATGGTACATCTTTTTTCAACTTCCTCGGGGGGGACAGGCTCATGTTCCATTGTTATGATCAAGCTGCCATCATCATTATAATCCAGGTCTGCATAGAATTCTGCCAAAAAGTCATGGCCTCTCATTTTATAGATTCTTTCATGGCAGGTATTGACCATGCCAAGCAAAGGTACCCTGTAAACATCTGCCGCATCGCATATCGCATGTGCAACGCTTTCGTCCCTTGCGGCCATCCCATAAAGAGCACCATGGGGTTTGATATGATTTAGCTCATAATTTTCAGCCTTAAGCATACCTGCAAGGGCGCCTATCTGGTAAATCAGGATATTGGCCAATTCCTCGCGGGATATTTTCATTTCCCTGCGTCCAAATCCCTGCAAGTCCGGTAATGAGGGATGGGCACCTACCTTGACATTGTTTTCCTTGGCAAGTTGAACTGTTTTACGCATGTGATTTGCATCGGAACCATGAAATCCGCATGCAACATTTGCCATGGAAATCAGTGGCATGAGTTTATCATCTTCTCCTATTTTATATAGCCCGAAACTTTCACCCATATCACAGTTAATCAATGGTTTCACTAGTTTACCCTTTCACTTGAATTACCAAACCTTTTGCGAAGTTGAATTTATCCTTACTTTCCTTTCCTGGCTTGCCGATTTGGCTATTGCTTCCATAACATGGACATTACTTGCGGCTTGAGCAGGTGTAACCCTGAATGTACATTCACCCATGCAACTCCTGGCAAATTCATCCAACTCAGCCTTGAGAGTATCAATTTCATCCAAACTATTATTGTAAATTTTACCCTCGATAGTAACGGCGGCAAGAAAATCTTTATCAATATCTGAAAAGGCATTCATTTTTGTACCGTATATATTGAAGATTGTTGTATAAGGTACAGCAAACATACATCCCAAATACCCTGTCATACCTGATTGAAATTCAAACAATACCGATGTCGTATCATCAATATCCACGGAAAGTACCCTGCGTTTAGCCAATGCAGTCACACTTTCGATGGGTCCAGCAATCCAGCACATCAAATCAATTAAATGTATGCCTAAACCGGCTATACCGCCAGCCGGGCTTTCTTCTCTGCTTGCCCGCCACTTTTCCGGAGTGTAGGCCATCGCACTTGATGCTGAAAAGTTTGCTTCCAAATGAAGCATTGTACCAAAATCGCCGACATCACTCATAAGTTTCAATTCTTTGCTTGAATTTGCAAATCTTCTGTTGTGCCCAACGGCTAAAACAACCTTTGCGTCTTGACAGGCCTTGATAGCCCTGCTTGCACTTTCGTAGGTCAAGGTGAAGGGTTTTTCAACAAAAACATGCTTGCCTGAATTTGCTGCTTCAATTACATGCTCGGCATGGAGTGAATGAGGTGTTGTGAGAATAACGGCATCTATACTCTCGTCGGAAAGTAACTCTTCAAAGGAAGAGTGGCGATTAGTATCAAATTCCTTGGCAAATGCTCTCGTCTTGCTCTGATTGCGTGAATAGCAAGATACTATCTCTATCAGGTCTGATTTTCCCTGAATGGATTTGGCAAGTTCGTTCGACCACCAACCCAATCCAACAGAAGCTGCTCGAATTTTTTTCATTTTTAATCCTGATAGCTTGCTACCAGTTTCATACGGAAACGGTCAACAATTACGGCAAAGATCAAGAGAAGACCGATGACAACTATCTGTAAGTATGATTCTATCCTGGCCAGATTCATTCCATTTTGGACAATTCCAATAAACAAAGCGCCCAAAACAACATTTTCAACCTTACCGATTCCACCTCTCAAGCTTACACCTGCGATCACACAAGCTGCAATAGATTCAAGAGGCATTGATGCTCCGATATTGGCTTCGCCAGAATCAAGTCTTGCAGTAAGCAAAATACCCGATATCGCAGCCATGAACCCTGAAAAAACATATGCCAGAAATAAAGTTCGATTGGTATTTATACCTGAAAGATGCGATGCCTTTATATTTCCTCCCACGGCGTAAAAATGTCGCCCCAATCGTGTTCGGTCAACAACAATATACATACCCAAGATTAATAGAAATGCCACGAGGACAGGAACGGGAAGTCCAAGGAAAGTTCCAAAACCAAAGATATCACCAAATTCTATTGGCATACCATAAACAGGTATTCCTCCCGTCAAATACAAAGCAATTCCGAAACCAACCGAAGCCATCCCCAAAGTCATCATAAATGGTGAAACATCGAAAACGGCTACTCCAATTCCGTTAACAACTCCTATCATGGTTCCGGCCAGTACACCTGCTATAATTC
>WTGT01000064.1 GCA_011523445.1 Paracoccaceae bacterium | reverse complement strand
GTTAGGGTAATTCCGATATCAAGTGACAAGATATCGTAATAAATGTCAGGTCCGTTTTTTCTTATAACCCGTTGCTTTTCAAGGTCAACATTGATGACTTCATCAAGGACAAATTTCACTCCTGCTAATTGTGATAAACGTACCAGATCAATGTTGACTTCATCAAGTTGGTAATGACCTGCTACATGACCAGGCAACATTCCAGTATAGGGGCTCGTGGGATTGAGGTTGATCAGGGTTACCCTGGCTCCAGGTAATGGTTCCATGGCCCATTTATGCAATACAAGTGCGTGGGTATGCCCACCACCGACCAAAACCAAATCTTTAGATTGAGGATGTGAGTTTTCCCTCATGGTGGATAAGTCGTATCAACAAATAAATTAACGGCTATAAATTAATCAGCTGGAGGAGCATTTGAACCAGTAAAGCAATAATAAAACTCCATTGACCAGTTTAGACCACACGCATGAAACCAATAACAGAAATCCCAGCAATTACAACCACAGGTGAAATCAGCAACCGATCAGAAAACAGATTATGTATAATATTCTGGTTTAATGGCATGGCTATCCAAGCTTCAAAAAATATTGTTCAAACATATTATTTCTGATATTTGATAAGTAATCATCCTTTGGGTATAGTTCTTCATAAGAACAAAAATAGGGAATTTACAGAATCCAAAAAAGGCAGGTATTCAAGTGAATTTGATTGGTATGAAATATATAACCGTAAGGGGTTTCCAGCATAATGGGAAAAATCCCCCTAATAGACGTAAATCCATGGCTCAACTTATTTTGCAGAGGCTAGTATCTCCAGGCAGATTGGGTATTGCACTTTTTATTTTACCATTTCTGGTTGCTACAGTTTCGGTGCAAGGAGTAAATGCGCAATCAGAGGTTGAGAAAGGTTTGGAGATAGCCCAGAAAGCAAGAAATGCCGATAGGGGTTTTGAAAATTTCATTGCCGAAATGGTCATGATTCTTAGAAACAAACAGGGCCAGGAAAACAAGCGTTCCCTTAGGATCAAGGTGATGGAAGTTTCAGGAGATGGTAACATGTCCCTTTTTGTCTTCGATAATCCCCGTGATGTAAAGGGTACAGCATTATTGATACATGGGCATTTGGACAAGTCGGATGATCAGTGGCTTTATCTTCCAGCACTAAAGAGGGTCAAGCGTATCAGTTCATCAAATCGTTCAGGTTCCTTTGTAGGAAGTGAGTTCGCTTATGAGGATTTGGGTAGCCTGGAAGTTGAAAAATATACATACAAATGGCTGCGTGATGAAAAATGCGGTGATCTGGACTGTACGGTAACGGAATATAAACCTTCTGAAAAGGGTTCGGGTTACACCAGAATGTTGTTATGGCATGACAAGGATGAATTACGGGTTTGGAAAATAGAATATTATGATCGAAAAAACGCCCACCTTAAAACGCTAGTTCATGAAGATTACGAACAATATCTTGATCAATATTGGCGATCAAAGCGTTCGAATATGGTCAATCATATAACGGGAAAATCCACAGAAATACTTTGGGACCAGATTCAATTTCGAACTGATTTGAACGAGGGTGAATTTACAAAGACAGGACTGAGAAGGGTCCGTTAAATTACTTGGCTCAAAATTTCCATGCCAAAGTATTGTATTGCGATTTTTACATACTTGCTATTGATAGCAAATCCGGGATTGACTGAAGAGCATCAGGATTGGTCAGTAGAACATTGGGGTAAGGTAACATTCGGTACCAGGATTTTTCTTGATGATCCTGCTCACTCTGGACAAAAAGGAAATAACTTCAGCCTGACCTTCGAGCCTACGATTTATTCTGAATCAGCTGAAGGTAACAGTTTTACATTCACCCCCTTTGTCATGATCGACAGCGTTGATAGCGAGCGAACGCATGTTGATATCAGGGAAGCCTATTATCTGACTTTTGGGTCATTAGGAGAATCCGAATGGGAACTCCGCATTGGTATAGATCAGGTATTTTGGGGCACTGCCGAATCCCACAATCCAGTGAATGTCATTAACCAGACCGATTATGTTGCTCATCCCAATGGTGAAAGCAAATTGGGTCAACCCATGGTGCATGGAACCCTTGCTGGTGACTGGGGTATGCTTGATGCCTTTATATTGCCTTATCACCGCCCGCGGACTTTCCCGGGTATCAAGGGACGATTTCGAACAGCCCTACCTGTTCAGACTTCTCGAAAAACGATACAATATGCTTCCTCCAAAGAAAGAAACCATATTGATCTGGCAGCTAGGTACAGCAACAGTATCGGAGCCCTTGACTTCGGTGTGAGTTATTTCAATGGTACAAGTCGCGATCCACGTTTGGTTCCAAACCCGTGTCCAAATCCAAGTCCACTTCCACCTCATTGTCCTGACGCAAGAGAGTTTATTCAGCATTATGATTTGATCAAGCATGTCGGGTTGGACCTGCAACTGACTCTGGGAGCATTTCTTGGCAAGGCCGAGTGGATAACAAGGGAGGAAATAAAAACCGATAATACCCGGTCCAGATCCCATGTATCCGTTTTGGGTGGGGAATATGCCATTTATGGCATCTTCGAGTCTGATGCCGACCTGACACTGTTTGCCGAGTGGAATCATGATACCGGTGGGCAATCGCTATTGCAGGATGATCTGTTTTTTGCAGCCCGTTATTCTTTTAACGATATTCTGGATACGGATATTACAGTTGCCTTGATAGACGATCGAGATTTTGACACCAAGACCCTGAATATTGAATTTAATCGCCGATTGTCGGATTCATTTTCGTTGACAGTTGAAGCGTTTAAATTTCTTGAGGAGGACCAACGGGATTTTCCAAGCCAGCAAATTGTCAATGATGAATATGTTGCCCTTGACCTGAGTTTCAGTTATTAGTTAAGAAATGAGTTGTTGAGAACGCCATGAGGCAAGAAGACTCATCACAGGAAACCAGGGGGATATTACCATAAGACCTTTCAACAAGTATCAGATGATGGTTAAATGACTGTAACTCAGGTACCGAAATCAACCGGCAAAATGCTGTCCCATGATGAGTGTATTGCATTTCAGGATAGGTTCCTTGAGGATGTTTCCAGGACCTTTGCCCTGACCATACCACAGCTTCCGCCACCTTTGTACCTGGCTGTTGGCAATGCCTATCTGCTATGTCGTATTGCCGATACGATTGAAGACGAGCCAGAGTTGACACCTGAGCAGAAAACAGCCTTTTCCGAATGGTTCAACGAGGTAGTCAAGGGGACAAGGGAACCTGACGAGTTTGCCGACAAACTAACCGGCGAACTATCATCGGCAACAAAACAGGGTGAAAAGGAACTGATTGCCAGTACCAGTCAGGTGGTTCAAATTACTCATGGGTTTACACCAGCCCAAAGACAGGCAATTGAACGTTGTGTCGAGATCATGACCAAGGGAATGGGACAATTTCAGCAAAATGCAGGTATTGCCGGGTTGAAAGATTTATCCGAGCTGGACCATTACTGTTATTGCGTAGCTGGTGTCGTGGGTGAAATGTTGACCGATTTGTTTTGTGAGTATTCCCCTGAAATAGCAAATAACAGGGAAGAATTGCTTGATCTTGCAATACAGTTTGGTCAGGGTTTGCAAATGACCAACATTTTGAAGGATGTTTGGGATGACCGGCAAAGGGGAATATGCTGGTTGCCAAGAGAAGTTTTTGAAAAATATGGAATTGAACTGGATACCGTGAAACCCACCGAACCTGGCTTAAGTTCAGGTATTCATGATCTTGTAGCAATAGCCCATCGGCATTTGCAAGGTGCCTTAAGATATATATTGACTATCCCGTCTAATGAGACAGGTATCAGGCAACACTGTCTGTCCGCTTTGGGGATGGCAGTACTTACACTCAAGAGGGTAAAAAACAACCCTGAATTTACAAATGGTAATGAAGTAAAAATTTCTCGCAGAAGTGTTAAAATGATACTTTTCGTTACCCAATTGTTGGTGAGATCCAATCTGGGTTTGAAACTACTTTTTACAGTTTTGATGTTTGATTTTCGTGGTTTGAAACAGCCAGAAAAAACTTGAATTTTTCCGAACTTATTGATAGTGCCATAGAAAAAAACTACGGGTAGAATTCAACAAAATTTGCATTTATCAAGGTCTAATGGTTAAATTGGAGAGTTTGTTGTTTTGAATAGGTCTAATTTTGTTTCTATAACTCTCTATTTTACTTTACGAGCTGAATTGCATCAGGAAATATTAACTTTATGACGATGAATATACCTACATCCTATATTGAGGGGTATGATAAGGCTCTTAAGGAAAATCCAGCGATTGCCAAAAATTACTTAGCCCATACCACTATTGGTGACCCTTTGGCTGATGACCTCATAAGGGATACCATATCTCTGGAACCAAAACAATTTCAAAGATATATTCGATTGGGCATGGTTGGAGAAACAAATCTGGCAGAATTCAAAAGTGCACCCAAAACTATCAGGGATTTTTTTGAAGCCAATGAAACTCCTCCAGATTGGGTTGATATCGATGCTTATAAACCTGGTATACAGATGTTTCATAATAATACCCGTCTTGTGCTGGCAAGTATGGTTGGTGGTACATTAATTGAGGGATTTGCGACAAATATCGCCAAATCCTTTTTTCTTACCGGTCGATTGGTTGACAAAGGTATCAGGAGGTTGAAACAGAATAACCGTCACATGCTTGAAATTTTCATGCCCAATGGAATGGATATGCATTATGATGGCTGGGTTCTATCCATCCGAATACGATTGGTTCATGCCAAGATCAGATGGTTGTTGTCACAATCCCCTGAATGGGATCAAGAAGAATTGGGTATACCCCTGAGCAGTGCCAATTTGGGTTTTGCCATTGCCTCATTTTCTGCAAGGACTCTCCATTTCCTTGAAAAACTGGGTGCCTCAATGACTGAAGAGGAGAAAGCCAGTTTCATGCAAGTGTGGAGATATTCGGGATATTTAATGGGTATCCCGGAATCTATACTTTACACCAACGAGCTAGATGCAGTTGAATTGAACCGGATTGCACGTATATGTGAACCCCCTCCATCGACAGAATCAATAATTTTAGCTTCAGCTCTCGTCAATTCAGCTCCATTGTTTGCTGGCATCACCCAGCGTAAGGAACGAAAAGAATTGGCCAATTACATATCAAAATTATCCCGTGCCATGATAGGTAATGAGCTTGCGGATAAATTGCAGTATGAACCATCAAGTACATTCGGGGTTATTTTGAGATTCAAGTTGGTGAACAAGATACAATATTTAATTGGGTTCTTCAGTTCTGGTAACCACAATACCAAGAATATGATGACTGCTTTGGAAGTATCAATGTATGACGATAGAGGGATACCCTTCAATTTGCCAGATCACTACATCTCCGAAAGTTCATCACCTTGGTGATGTTATTTTTTATCTCAGTCAAAATCCAGCAGATGTGATTATGAGACGGGCCTGATGGTTTTTTTGAATGAAATATTATAGCGTTTCAGATTGACATGAAAATTCACGCATTTCCCGAATTCCTTATTCGCTTTCGATGGATAGTCATAGCAAGCACTTTGATTGTGATGCTTGGAACATCTGTCGGGATCGGGTTTTTCGGAGTTACGAATGATTACCGCAGCCTGTTTGATGACGATAATCCGCAGGTGGTTTTGTTGGATGCGCTGGAAAATATCTATGGTAAATCTGAAAAAAGCATAATCGCTGTAGAACCCAAGGGTCAATCGGTCTTCCAAAGAGATGTATTGGCGGCAATAGAGTCACTGACAGATTCAGCTTGGCAAGTACCATATTCCACCCGTGTGGATTCGCTTACCAATTACCTTCACAGTTGGGCAGAGGAAGACGACCTTATTGTTGAGGAACTGGTAATTGATGCTCCTTCTCTGTCAGATGAAGAGGTGATGAGAATCAATGAAATTGCCATGAGTGACAATGATGTTGCGGGCCGGCTTGTTTCAATGGATGGAAGGGTTGCCGGATTGGTAATCAATTACTCACTCCCGGAAGGCCATTCGGATGAAGCAGTATTTGAAATAACCGATTATTTGAGCGGAATGCTTGAGCAGGCCCGCGCAGAGAATCCTGATATCAATTATTACCTGACCGGAGAGATTCCACTCAACAGGGCGTTCTCCGATGCCACAAATGATGATCTGGAAACCCTGATACCGATTGTTCTTCTGGTCATAGCTGTCATTGCCACCCTTTTATTGCGATCATTATTGGGAATGGCTGCATTAATGGCTGTTGTGATTTTTTCCGTGAACATGGTCATGGGTTTTGCCGGATGGCTGGGTGTCGTGTTCAATCCTGCTAATGCTGGTGTACCGATTATTGTTATGACCGTAGCGGTGGCACATGCTGTACATATAGTGGAATCCACACTTTCTGGGTTAAGTCGCGGTCTTGATCGACGGGAAGCGGTTCTAGAAGCCATGCAATATAATATTTGGCCGATATTCCTTACCTCTTTGACAACCATGATCGGGTTTCTCAGCCTGAATGCTTCCGATTCACCCCCATTTCGAGTGCTTGGCAATCTTGTGGCTTTTGGCGTGTTCTGGACTTTCCTGTTTTCACTGACCCTGTTGCCGGCATTACTTGCCGTCATGCCACTGAAATCCCGTAAAAGAATTAGCCTTTCATCCAAATATTTTGATTGGTTCAGTTCATTCGTGATTGTTCGAAAGAAAATCCTGCTGGTGGTTACATCCTTTGTAACCATATTTCTGGCCAGTGGTATATTCCAGCTAGAACTGACGGATAACTGGTTGAAATATTTTGATAAACGTTATCAATTCCGCCTGGATACCGATTTTGTGGCAGACAATCTGACAGGGATTCTGACCTTGGAATACTCACTTGATTCAGGATCTGAAAATGGCATTACAGACCCAGATCATCTGCAGAAAGTGGAGCAATTTGCAGAATGGTTCAGGGAACAGCCAGAGGTTCTACATGTACAGTCCTTTACGGACATATTGAAACGTCTCAACAAAAACATGAATGGCGATGACCCTTCCTTTTTCAAACTTCCCGATTCTTCGGAACTGGCTGCTCAGTACCTCTTGCTTTATGAATTGTCCCTACCTTTTGGCAGGGATCTGAACAACAGGATTGATATCGGTAAAACCTCAACCCGTTTGACGGTCTCTCTTAGTACACTCACAGCAAACCAGCAACAGGTACTGGACGCTCGTGCCCAATCCTGGTTGAGCGAAAATGCACCTGAAATGGCTACGGAAGCATCAGGCGTAAGTATCGTTTTTGCCCATTTGTCACAGCGCAATATCAAAAGTATGCTCAGTGGTACAATAATTGCCATGGCTCTCATTTCTCTGATATTAATCATTGTATTCAGAAGCCTTCGAATTGGTCTGATAAGCCTTATTCCAAATTTCATACCGGCGATACTGAGTCTGGGACTTTGGGGATATCTGGTCGGCAGGGTTGGGCTTGCTGGTTCGGTAATGACGGCATTTGCCTTTGGAATTATTGTTGATGATACAATTCATTTCCTGACAAGTTATCTCAAGGCACGGCGTGACAATGCCAGCCCCGAGGAAGCCATAAGGAAAACATTCAGGAGCGTTGGACATGCCTTGTGGACAACGTCCATGATCTTGTCATTGGGATTTCTGGTCTTCGCATTATCAGGTTTTGAAGTGAGTTGGGTCCTTGGGATGCTTGTTATGTTGACGATCTGGTTTGCCCTCATGGCAGATTTTTTGCTTTTACCACCATTGTTGCTTGTTCTGGACAAAAAAACTTAATTATTTACCTAACAGCCGCCAACGATCCACTTACCCGCACTGTTATTGACCACAGTGTGGTTGGTCAGGCCGATGTATGATTTCAACTTATCAGTGAACTTGATAGCGTCAACATCAACGACCTCGGAATGAATTCTTGCAAGGTTGGCTTTTTATTTTGGGAACCACTGCTGCTTGGATGGTGTTTGCGGTTCGGTCTTTGATACTAGTCAGCCTTTACTACTGTACAGCTTCCAGCATTTAGTTTCTTGTAGTGTTTTTGAATTTCTTCTTTCCACCAACATAGGTCTCATCAACCACAACTGGGACGACAAAAAACTCACTATTTTTGTTGAATAGCTATCTAATGTAATAGTCCATATCCATGCGTCAAGCTGTCTTTTGCGTGATGTCCATGTTATGATCCAGTTTTTTTGAAGAAATACTTTGAGATTTGTTGCAAACAAGTAAATTAAAACTGCCTACTTGTTGAGAGGGGTCTACGACTTGGCTATTACTGTGTTGATCCTAAAGCTGAAACACCTATCATAATCGCTGCAGCGATAGGGCATTGATGTTTCGGTTTAACTTTGCGGGTATTGAGGCTTCCAATGAGAGCAGTGATATTGTTATTATAACGAACCGACTCAAACCACTCAGTTACCTTTGCATTGGTGGTAAAAATTTCAAACATCTCAATGAGTGTAATGTCTTTCTTAAATTAGGTTCCGGATGCCTTATGCTGTTTTTTCAAGTACAAGGGTATACTTGAGACTTGAGAGTTTTCTATTGACAGATTCCATGTTTTTGGCTAATATATTGGCATGAATGCCATTTCCAATTGAGTTTAACAAATGTTGATTATCATTTTGTTGGCATTTTTTGGAATTATGTTCTTATTGGCAGTGGTCAACAAAGAACTCAAAGATCTATTGTTTGTAGTTGGATTTGCATTCTTGTTTCTGGCCTGTTTGACAGCAGTGGGTTGGATGCTTGTTTTTGTAACATTGATATTACCGGAGTTCCTGCTTGGACTGATATGAGTGTTGGGGAATGGCATGAATCGGAGTCAAAGAGTGTAACCACTTCAGATGGGACCCACTGTAAAAAGGAAGATAAAAATACTAATAATAGTACTCGGGTACGCAAAGCGGATGGAAACACGTACGTACGAATGAAGTTGGTATTGAACTTGTCAAATTTGGATGACGATAAAGGAGGAAACCCAAAGGATATAGCGGAGATTTTGAAAGAGAATGTATATTCGGATGGTTTCAAGTGTATTCTAGTGCACGAGAACTAACAAGTTGCTCCACGTGAGAATGAGGAAGGTAACTGATGGTGGTTATTTCTTGGTTTCGTTATCGGTTCGTGCATGGTTTGTTGGCGGTAGTTAAGTATATAATTACGCAAAAAAGGCCCTCTATCGAAATACTTGAATAAGTGAAAACCTAACTCCGATTATCAGGTTCAGTGATTTACCCAAATCCTCTTCAACAGTAATTCGCATCCGACTTTACCTGAACACTTGAAATTTGAATTTCCTTCTACAAATCAATATCCCACCAGCAAAAAGAAAAAGGTATAAAACTTATGGCCAACTCTAGCCAAGCAAAAAAAAGGGCACGACAATCTGTGACCCGCTTCAAGGTAAATCACTCCAGGATCATGCGAGTAAGAACCTTTATCAGAAAGGTTGAAGAGGCAGTTGCTGGGGGTAACCATGAAGAAGCCAAGTCAGCTCTACGCCAAGCACAGAGTGAAATAATGCGCAGTGTCTCAAAAGGGATTATGCATAAAAATACAGCCAGTCGTAAGGTTGCCAGGCTGTCACGCAAGGTAAAACTGCTAGCAGCCTGATTGATCCCCTCCCTATAGCTAATTTTTTACTGAGGAATTAATTATATTCCTACTTATAATAGAGGTTTGAACTATATCAGATACTGACATTTACGGGTTTTTCCTTTCAAAGTTAAATATCACCATATAAAAAATACCCCCGAACTGTAATTCTATTGATTAGGTCATTATTAATCCTAATTAGAATCTCACCAAATCTTTCCAGCCTATTGAATTCTTCTGAGATGAAGCCTAGGTCCTCGAAACTGCTGTTTGGCAAGTCCTACATGATAAAGCCAATCTACATGAAATCCAACTCACAAACCAACATTGTATTTATGCAGAATTGTTTCCATACCAGTACCACAAGAAAATAATTTAATTCTTATTAATCGCTTTATTTTTTTGAATCAAAAATTAAATTTCTATGAGATAGTAGTAGTAAAAACTGTTTCAGGTTAAGTGAAATATTTTACTTATTGGTGAAAAATTCTCAAAATGTGGCTAATAATATTGGGTTTTTGGTAGACAAGAGCAAACTTCGAAGAAGTATTGAATCATTTTCCAACTTCAGACAAAAAACCATGCTCATGAGTTCCAGTTCTCATATTGATGAGTTGGTTGTTTACTAAATATCATCCTCGTTATTATCAGAACCAAAATCAAGATGATCACAGCTGATAAGTTTAATCATGCTTTTTCGATCGTTTAAATTTCTAACTTCATCTTCATATAGTGCTTCAAGCTCACCAATGATGCAAAAAGCGTTTATATTTGAATCAAAGCTGCGGATATAATCCGCCTCTAATGAGGGATCAAAGTTAAGTGGTGTAATTGAACGCATAAATCGAGAATGATTACCACTATTATTATAATTCAAGAAGTAAACCAATAGCTCACGTCGAAGGAGGTCTTCTTTTTCAAAATTATAACCCTTGGCTAAAAATATTTTAGACGCCTTTGATTGGTAGCGAATTTCATATGTATAAATATTCAGACGGTGGGCTTCC
This sequence comes from Paracoccaceae bacterium, assembly GCA_011523445.1. Lineage (GTDB taxonomy): Bacteria > Pseudomonadota > Alphaproteobacteria > Rhodobacterales > Rhodobacteraceae > MPNP01. The sequence continues at coordinate 508 of WTGT01000064.1, read as the reverse complement.
TCGCAAATTATTTTATATAATTCATCACAAATCTTACCAATAATCTTGCCAATAAATTTTTTTGTTCTTTGATCATTTGGAGTTATTTCGAACGGTGTTGTAGTATCTATGGATATCGAAAGCCCCTTATTCAAAAATTTAACTAATTCAATTTTTTCCCAATCTTCTAATTCGTTTGTAGATAGCTTATAACGTCCATACCGTGAAGATTTATAAAATTTGCTTAACAATCCCAAGAATTCATTGTGCTTGTTAGAAAAATTTATTTGATGTACATTCTTAATTCTTTGGAGAAGTTCTCCATGATTGTGGGTAATCAAGTTTTCTTCAAAAGCGGTTTGGTCTACAGTATCATCATGTTCTATAAGAATTACAGCTATTTTAAGTAAACGTTCAATTCCTATAGAAATATGATAAAAAAATTCAAATATTTCTTCTACATAAACAAAATGCCAGTGATTCCCGCTAATTTTTTCCATTAGCTTTTCATTCAGCCTTCAAACAGATT
>WTGT01000164.1 GCA_011523445.1 Paracoccaceae bacterium | reverse complement strand
CGATAGTACCGAATATGCTTTCCTTTCCGATTTTCATTCCTCTCCCAATACCGATGTTTTGAAGATATGCTGCACGAACAAGATCACGCTTACCAGCAACTATTCCAGATGTTGGTCCCCCAAGAAACTTATGGCCAGAGTAAACAACAATGTCAGCTCCAGCCTCAATAAAACCCCGCAAGTCGTATTCTGAAGCCGCATCAACAATTACTGGAACACCTGAATCATGACACAATTGAATAAACCTTTGAAGGGGGCATTGACCATAGTGAACAGTATGATGTGAAACAACAAATAGTCCAGCGGCAGTTGACGACATCAAGCCTCCTTTGATTTGATGATCCATACACAGTGTCGATTGCCCAACCGACTTTACCTTGGCTCCTGTAAGAGTTATGGCCTGTTCTATTGGGGCACCATAACCACAAAGGTGTCCAGCTTGTATAACAATTTCATTACATGGTCCGGGATCAATCGGGAGTGCTTCTACCCGACTTGGGTCAACTCCAGTCATACAAGCTGCAATTGAAAGTGATATTCCAGCACTAGCTGATGAAGTAAGAAATCCTGCTTCTGCACCAGTTGCATGTTCAATTGCTGTACTTGCCAAAGACTGCGCTTCATGTATTGAAACAAAATTACTCATAGCTTCAGCTGTTGCATTTACGATTGGAGTAGAAGCAATAGATGCTCCCAGGCTTGTCATGGTTCCTGAAACATTAATCAAGGGTTTGAGATTATATTTCTTATGCCATGCAAAGTCTTGTTGAGCCATTTGGGAACCTATCCATGAAATATGATAAAAGACAAGACCCGGCAGAGTATTAACCACACTGATTTGGTGTAGAATCATTAAACTAGAAATTAACCCACCGGGCAGAAATCATGGTACCAAAAAATCTCTTCCTTTCAACTTTAAATTTATGGGCACATCGGTTTTACACTCCTCGATATTGTTTTGTTTCAAAAACTGTCAGTACAGAACCATATCCTAGAGAATTAAGATCGAAAGCCCTTTGATCTAGGGAGATTTTTGTACGATTAGTAAGTAGGTATGGGTATATGAATTTTTGTTGACAGCAAAATAAATCAATGATATATTTCCCTTATTAAGATATTAATTACTTTATAATGGAGGTATTGATGAAACAGTTAGCCCGTTTTACAACAAAGGCACTTTTAGTGTCGGTTTTACTTGCTATCCCGTGGTCCCCGGCTTTCACGAAGTCAACAATTACTGTTGCTTTAATCGGTGAGGCTGACACTTTCGATCCGATGATTTCAACAAAAGATATCGTGAGTCAGGTCACACAACACTTTGTCGAAACTTTGTATACATTTGACAGTTCATGGAACGTGGCCCCATTGTTGGCAGTCGATTTGCCCGAAATTTCAAATGGTGGAACTGAGTACCGAATAGAAATTCGGGATGGAATCACTTTTCACGATGGCTCGGATATGGACTCAGGTGATGTTGTTGCCTCGTTGAACCGATGGTTGGAGGTCGCACCGCGAGGTCGTGGAATTGCTGATCGCGTTGCCTCAATTGAAGCCACAGGACCGTTGGAAGTAACAATAACAATGAATGCTCCATACTCACCGCTTTTATCCTTGTTGGCATTTTCCAACTCGGCGGCCGTGATTTATCCTGAAGAAATAATTTCTGAGTCCATTGATAACATCATTGGTACAGGACCTTACACTATCGGTGAACATGTGCCAGATCAATATTTGCAACTTGTACGATTTGATGATTATGTCAGTCGTTCTGAACCTTCTAATGGGCATGCTGGTGCCCGACAGCAAATTCCCGATGAAATCCGTATTATTCCAGTAGCAGATCCAAATACACGGGTTGAGGGGCTGGTTTCAGGTCAATTCGATTTTGCAGACGCCCTACCAGCAGAGTCACTTGAGCGAGTGGCGGATAGTGATGTTGCTGAGCCTGTACTGCTAAAACCATTTGGTTGGCCGATTTGGGCTATCAATCACAAGGCAGGGTTATTGACCGATAAAAATCTGCGGCTTGCACTACAGGCAGCACTTCCAATTGATGATATGCTTTACGCAGCATTAGGAAGTGAAGAGTTCTTTTTGGTTGATGCTTCACTATTTCCTGATGGTTGGGTTTGGAATAATGATGCTGGTGTTGAGTATTACAATCAGAACGATCCAGCTACAGCGCGTTCGCATCTTGATGCGGCCGGTTATGATGGCACACCCCTTCGGATTTTGACATCTCGCCAGTATGAATTTCATTTCAAGATGGCGGAGGTAGCTAAAGTTGCCCTGGAGGCTTCAGGATTTACTGTTCAGATGGATGTTGTTGACTGGGCAACCCTTGGACAGAGGCGCAATGATCCTGCTTTGTGGGACGTCTACATCACGCACTCACCATATCTACCAGAACCAGCTCTGACCAGCCTCTGGTCTGTTACAGCCCGTACAGGTTGGGGGAACGCAGAGAAAGAGGCTATCCTTGCTCAATTCACGTCCGAGACAGATCTAGCAAAGCGTCAAATGCTTTTTTCTGAATTGCAAAGATTGAACTTTGAAGATGTTGGGTTTATAAAGATTGGTGGATTTAATGCATTGATGGGTCAACGTAAAGGTTTGGAAGGTGTACCAGCTAATCCATGGCCATTCTTCTGGAATGCATCAGTTAAATAGCTGTATTCAAAACTGGGCGGCTGTCAACTGGTGGCCGCCCAAAAAAAATCCAATACGGAGTACTTTAGATTAAGCATTACCTTATCAGACGCCTTTTCGGTATGGGTATGGTAGTCTTGATTGTGCTGACCATTGCCTTTTTTATTGTAAGGCTTGCTCCAGGTGATCCGGCAGCTTTGATGCTTGGTCCGGATGCGACTCCAGAACAAGCCGAGGAATTACGATCACGACTTGGTTTGGACCAACCCATCGTAATACAGTATGCTTCATTTATTGTTAGTGCGGTAAAAGGAGACCTTGGGCAGTCCATCTTTTTTAACCAGCCAGTCACTCAAGTGCTTAAATCTCGTGCCGAACCCACAGTTTTCCTTTCATTATTCTCGTTAATCATAGCGCTTGTTGTTGCTGTTCCAATCGGAATTTATGCCGCATATAGGCGCGGCAGTTTTTTTGATCAATCAGTCATTTCCATTGCGATGCTGGCAGCTTCAGTACCCAGTTTTTGGACTGGACTTATGGCACAACGATGGCTTGCTACAGAATATGGATGGTTTCCTGCTTCAGGTTATGGAGGCCCTGATACGGTTTTTATAGACCGTATGGTGTACCTAGTACTTCCAGCTTTGGTGCTTGGAGTTGTCAATTCTGCTCTAATACTAAGATTTACCCGTGCCTCGATGCTGGATGTTTTAAGTGAGGATTACATTCGTACAGCCCGCTCAAAAGGTATGCGGGAACCACGAGTCGTACTTCGTCATGGACTCCGTAATGCAGGCATACCAATAATTACCGTTATTGGCCTAACTTTTGCACTCCTTGTATCAGGCGCAGTAGTGACTGAGCGGGTTTTTAATATCCCGGGGATGGGTAATCTCGTAGTCAATGCTGTTTTGAGGCGCGATTATCCTGTTATACAGGGTACATTGATTGTAGTTGCTGTTACTTATGTCATTATAAATCTTGTAACCGATCTTCTTTACCTACTTGTTGATAAAAGGGTTCAATACTGATGGAGGGACAGGGATTATATGCTGAACGGAAGGTGTTTTCACTTGTACTGGAACGCCGCTCGTCAGCCTTGGCTCTTCTTTTTTTTGTGCTTGTTCTTATCCTGGTATTCTTGGCACCAATTATTGCACCAACAGATCCATATCTGATGTCAGTAAGACAACGGTTGACTCCACCCGGAGACAGTTTTTTTCTTGGGTCTGATGCATTTGGTCGGGATGTCTTGTCAAGGCTTCTTTATGCTGGCCGAGTATCATTAATGATAGGAGCTGGTGTTGCTTTATCCTCTTCCATCCTCGGAGTTCTTATCGGTTTGATGGCCGGTTTTTTTAGAAATCTCGATGGACTCATTTCCAGAATAATTGATGCGATGATGGCCTTCCCCGATATATTGCTGGCAATTTCCCTGGTAGCAATTCTGGGTGGCTCGATGATTAATGTCATCATAGCCCTATCGATTGTTTATACTCCTCGAATTGCCCGCATAGTACGAGCTTCAACTCTTGTTATTCGAGAACTCCCATATGTTGAAGCCGCCCGTTCGCTAGGCTCTTCTACCGTATATGTGCTTACAAGGCATGTACTTTTGAATATCCTGTCCCCCATCATTGTGCAAGCCACATTCATATTTGTCTATGCCATGCTTGCCGAGGCAGGACTCTCTTTTCTTGGCGTAGGAGTTGATCCCTCAACTCCTACTTGGGGAATTATGATCAACGAAGGACGTCAATACATAGATCAAGCACCCTATTTGATTTTATTCCCGGGTTTGGCGATCTCATTTTCAGTACTCAGTCTCCAACTTGTCGGTGATGGACTCCGAGATGCCCTCGACCCAAGAATTGCAAGGCAAATGTAAGATGGCTCTTAGACTGACAAATTTTGTTCCGATTGGATTGGATAGCCCTCCTATAGAGATTCATATCAATGATGAAGGCAAGGTTGTTGACTTTCCCATAAAAGGAGCTACGACAATAAACGCTGAAGGATCATATTTGTCTCCTGGTTGGTGTGACCTTCATGTTCACATCTGGTATGGAGGTACAGATATATCTGTCCGGGCAGTTGATGCTGGTCGAAACTACGGTGTTACAGCGCTTGCAGATGCTGGTTCGGCTGGTGAAGCCAATTTCCATGGCTTGCGCGAGTATGTCATTGATTCGGCGGAAGAAACAATACGTGCTTTCATCAACATTGGATCAATCGGCCTTGTTGCATGTAACAGGCTTCCGGAATTGATTGACCTGCGGTCAATTGACATTGACCGTACCCTCAAAGTGATTGAAGCAAACCGTGATATCATCTGTGGAATAAAGGTTCGAGCAAGTGGTGTTATTGTTGGAAACTGGGGTATTGGTCCCGTTCGAATTGCCAAACGAGTCGCTGAAATAAGCAACTTGCCACTTATGGTCCATGTGGGTGAACCTCCTCCTTTACTGGATGAAATACTTCCGTTACTGACACAAGGAGATATCGTCACTCACTGTTTCAATGGCAAATCTGCAGGTTCAATTACAGATACAAACACAATCTGGCGAATGGCCAATAAAGCAGCCGAGCGAGGGGTAAGAATGGATGTTGGGCATGGCCAGGCATCATTTGATTTTGAGGTCGCAAGAGATGCCTTGAATCGTGATTTTCTGCCTTTTAGTATTTCTACCGATCTCCATTGTAGAAACATACATGGTCCTGTACATGACTTGGCATTGACAATTTCAAAACTGTATGCACTAGGTATGGATTTGGAAGCTTGTATTACTGCTGTGACAGAACATCCCAGGTCGGTTCTTGAATTACCGGCCCGCGAAGGAGCGCAACTTGGCAACCGTGCCGATTTTACACTGTTCAAGATAATTGATAGCAATTTGGAAGTCAGTGATTCCATGGGGAAAATATTAAAACTGTCAAACAATTTTGTTCCCATAGCTACGATCATAGGTGATTCTCATCGGCCGGTAAAATTTCCTCTGCCTTCACTAGCTGGACATATCACCTAATGACAAAAGTAACAATATTACAGGTCGAAGGCTTGGAGGTTTTATTCAAGGACCGACAATCTTCCGTTACCGCCTTACGAGATGTAAGTTTTAGCGTTCGAAGAGGCAAAACACTTGCCTTGGTTGGTGAGAGTGGTTCAGGCAAATCTGTAACTTCCCTTGCATTAATGGACCTTCTCCCCACCAATGCTGTAACCACAGCCAAAAAAATGAGATTTTGGCCTGACAAATATCAGGCACCGGTTGATATAAACAGGCTTAATTCAGAAGAAGTTCGGCAATTGCGTGGTTCCCAAATAGCAATGATATTCCAGGAGCCAATGTCGTCACTTAATCCGCTTTACTCCATTGGTGATCAGATTGGTGAAATGTTACTGCTTCATGAGAATATTGATTCAATAACTCGCAAAAAGCGTGTAATTGAAATGCTAGAACTTGTCGAAATTCCAGCCGCCAAACAACGATATTATTCTTGGCCTCATGAATTATCCGGCGGTATGCGTCAACGTGCGATGATCGCTCAGGCTTTGATATGCAATCCTACTTTACTTATTGCCGATGAACCAACAACAGCATTGGATGTTACAATTCAGGCTCAAATTCTTGATCTTATGAGACGGCTTCAGACTGAATTTGGAATGTCCATATTGTTTATAACTCACGATCTTGGTGTTGTTGCTGAAATGGCCGATGATGTGGCTGTAATGTATGCCGGACAGGTCGTTGAGCGGGCAACTACAGAACAGTTATTTTCAATGCCTTGTCATCCCTACACCCGAGGTTTGCTTACATCGATTCCTCGATATGGCAAGACACAGGCTGGTCGGCTAATTCCTATTCCTGGAAGCGTTCCTTCATTAAATGCTTTGCCTGTGGGGTGCAGTTTTGCACCAAGGTGTCGTTTCGCTACTCATGTCTGCACAGAAAATCAAATACCTCTTCGAAAATATAAATCAGGGAACTATTCACGATGTATCCTTGAAGAACAGGTGTTCTCAAATGACTGAATCGCTTGTTTCTATTCGTGGGCTTTCAAAAGTATTTCAGAGTGAAAAGGGACCTGTATTCGCTGTTCAAGATGTGTATCTTGATATTCCTAAAGGGGACATTGTCGGTTTGGTTGGCGAATCAGGTTCAGGAAAAACGACCCTTGGACGGACGCTACTGAGGCTTATTGAACCAACTTCAGGGGATATAGTTTTTGATGGCAATGACATGAACTCCCTTGATCCATCTAGTTTACGGGCTTTACGCCGACGAATGCAGATTATCTTTCAGGATCCGATCGCCTCCCTTAATCCGCGTTTGCGTGTTAAAGAAATAATATCTGAGGGCTTGGTAGCCCATGGGGTTGGTTCCCGAAAGGAAAGAACAGAAAAAGTTGCAGCACTTCTTGAGGAAGTAGGGCTCCAACCTGAGGACATGCGTAGATTCCCTCACGAATTTTCCGGCGGTCAAAGACAGCGCATTGGCATTGCCAGAGCACTCGCGCTTGACCCAGAATTCATTGTTGCGGATGAAAGTGTTTCTGCTCTTGATGTGTCTATTCAGGCTCAGATTTTAAACTTGCTTCTTGACATTCGTGATCAACGAGGATTGACAATGCTATTTATAGCTCATGACCTTTCTGTTGTTGAATATCTATGTGATTTGGTTGCAGTCATGTATCTCGGACGGATTGTTGAAATAGGCCCCTCACAGGATGTTTACTCTTCACCTTCTCATCCTTATACTCGTTCCCTGCTCTCAGCAATTCCTGAGCCAAAACCCGGGTTAAATAGTGAACGGGAACTTCTTCAAGGGGATATTCCATCACCACTGAATCCGCCCACTGGCTGTGTTTTTCGCACACGATGCAAGTATGCGCTCGATTCTTGTGCAGAAACCATTCCAACTCTTGTGAAACTTGACAAAAAGCACAAGTCTGCCTGTTTAAGATTATCGGAGATTTCATGAGCATAAACAGTACATTTAAAGTTGATCATTTAAATATTGACAAATACCTTCCAAAAGTACCACCCGAACCAATTGGTTGTTTTCGCAACGTAATTTTACATGGTGGCTTGGCATGGGTTTCAGGACAAGGGCCAATCCATCCTGATGGTTATCTTGAACGCGGTAAGGTTGGTGTGAATATAACTGCCGAGACAGCACACATGCATGCACGGCTTGTCGGGCTTAATATTCTTTCAGCATTACGCTTGGTGATTGGTGATCTTGGACAGGTTGAACGGGTGATTAAACTACAAGGGCTTGTGAATGCATCACCAGATTTTGAACGACATTCATTTGTGATTGATGGGGCTTCTGAACTCATGAGGGAGGTATTTGGTGAAAGGGGTATTCATGCCCGAACATCATTCGGGGTCAGTTCGTTGCCCAATAACATAACGGTTGAAATCGATGGAGTTTTTGCTCTCAGGCAGGAGCAGTGACACACAGGATTAAATCAGTATCTAATGCGTGCTTCAATAGCTGCTGCAGATTCGCGCACGGCTGCGGTCAAATTTGTTTCCTTTTTGTCAAGCTGTTGTTCAGAAAGCACAATGGAGATTGTCGCACGACAGGTATTGTCTCTATCTCGAATTGGGGCCGCGATACACGCAACAGAGTACTCAGAGTCCGATTTCTGAATCGATAGTCCAGTTGCAAAATCAGCCTTTGCTTGCTTCGCTAGAAGATCTGGATCAGTTTCAGCTCGTCCGGTAGGGGATGGTTGAGCATAGGATAAAAAAAGCTCTCGGGCCTGCTGTTCTGGAAGGTGCCCGAGGAGGAGTTTGCCTGATGCCGTCCAGTTGAGTGGAACTCGGGTTCCAACGTTTGAAGTGACGCGAAAGTGGCCTTTACCTTCGATCATGGCAAGGACGACCATCATACCTTCGTCACGGCCACAAATTTGAATGGTTTCACCTGTTTTCTGCCATAGGTGTTCCATTTCTTTTCGTGCTTCGGAAAAAAAGTCGAGTTTAATTCGATAGAGCAGACCGTATCGCATCAGCCTTGGTCCAAGCCAAAGATCTCTTTTGGAAGATCGAGAAAGAAGCCCATGTTTAAGCATCTCTTCTACAGTCCTGTAGATTGTAGAGGAAGGAGCCCCAATTGCTCTTGCTATTCTGTAGGCCGACATCGGTTTTTCATGTTCGGTCAACGCATCAAGTACTTGTAAGGTTCGATCAAGGCCTGTTTGTCGTTGACGAACAGGGAACTCCGTTAATGTTTTAGAAACGATATTTTCATCCATTCTAGTGGAATAGCAAACTACTTACACATGGTCAAGCAGAACCCCTATCTTTTTACCCTTGGCACTTGTATTTTGGAGTTTGAGAACAAAAATTGAAAGTGTGAATAATCAATTTTAAGGATGATAAAATGCTTGATCATACAAATCTGGTTTCAATCCTGAACGATCCAACCCTGCTTGCCACCAAGGCATATATCAATGGCGAATGGGTTGATGCCGATGATGGTGCGACCTTTGAAATTACCAATCCTGCCCGAGGGGATGTTATCGTCTCCATCCCTGATCTTGGAGTAGCCGAGGTCAAAAGGGCCATAGAATCTGCTGAAGTGGCTCAAAAAGAATGGGCAGCCAGAACAGCCAAGGAGCGATCCGAAATTCTTTTGAAATGGTATGCTTTGGCAATGGAAAATGCAGATGATCTTGCTTCCATTCTGACTGCAGAAATGGGGAAGCCCTTTGCTGAAGCAAAAGGTGAAATTGTCTATGGGTCTTCATTTATCCAGTGGTTTGCCGAAGAAGCCAAACGGGTTTATGGTGAAACAATACCTGGCCATCAAACAGACAAAAAACTGGTAGTTTTAAAGCAACCAGTTGGTGTTGTTGCATCGATCACTCCATGGAATTTTCCAAATGCCATGATTGCCAGAAAGGTTGCTCCAGCCTTGGCAGTGGGTTGTTCAATAGTCTGTCGACCTGCCAGTGAAACACCGCTTTCTGCACTCTCAATGGCAGTTCTTGCTGAAAGGGCCGGGGTACCCAAGGGCTTGTTCTCGGTTGTACCTTCAACAAAGTCCCGTGCCGTTGGTGAAGAATTCTGTTCAAATCCGATAATCAAGAAAATTACCTTTACCGGGTCCACCGAAGTCGGACGTATTCTTATGCGACAGGCGGGTGACCAAATTAAGAAGGTCTCAATGGAACTTGGCGGCAATGCTCCATTCATAGTGTTCGATGATGCTGACATCGACGAAGCTGTACAGGGTGCGATGATTTGTAAATATCGTAACAATGGTCAAACCTGTGTTTGTGCCAACAGGATTTATGTCCAGGAAGGTGTTTATGATGAATTCTCGAAAAAGCTTGCTGAAGCAACCAAATCACTTGTTTTGGGAGATGGTTTCGAAGATGGTGTAAATACCGGTCCGTTGATCAATCAGGATGCGGTTGAAAAGGTTAAATCCCATATTAAGGACGCCGTTGGCAAAGGTGCGACGGTATTGACTGGTGGGAATCCATCAGAATTGGGTGGATACTGGTTTGAACCTACGGTTATAACTGATGTCAATCAGGGCATGATGGTTGCTTACGATGAGACATTTGGTCCGCTCGCCCCGCTATTCAAATTCAGTTCCGATGAAGAAGTCATCGAGTTGGCCAATGATTCCATCCATGGGTTGGCTTCATATTTTTATACCAAGGATGTATCCCGAGTATGGAAGGTGGCTGAAGCACTGGAATACGGAATTGTTGGTGTTAATACCGGCATTTTCTCAACCGAGTCTGCCCCGTTTGGCGGCGTGAAGCAGTCCGGTATTGGTCGAGAGGGATCAAGACACGGTATAGACGATTATCTGGAAATGAAATACGTTTGTATCAGCGTCTAAATTCCAATTTCGCCCAAAGATAAATTCTCATAGAAATTGAAATTTTCAAAAAATCGCCCCGATAACTAGGTTACCGGGGCGAGACGGTAATTTATTGAGGTTTAGCCTTCTATTTCGACGGCTTTACCGTTTTCGATGGTGGACTCTTTTGCCTGTCCATTGCTGATGGAAATTTTTCTGGGCTTGTAGGCCTCGGGAATTTCCCTCTCCAGCGAAATGTTCAGCATCCCATCGGTGAAATTGGCAGCAATGACCTTGACGTGATCAGCCAATTGAAATTTCCTCTGGAAACTTCTTTGTCCAATTCCTTTGTGCAGGAAAACTCGCTTGGCTTCATCGGCAACTTTCTTGCCGGTTACGATGAGCTTGTTTTCACGGACCTCGATTTCAAGTTCCTTGCTTGAAAACCCGGCTGCAGCTATGGAAATCACATAGCTTTCATCCGAAGTCTTTTCGATGTTGTAAGGGGGGTACCCCGTTGAAACAGCTTCCTGGGCAAAGACCTTATCCAGCATATCCTGGAAACGGTCGAAACCTACGGTTGTTTGATATAGGGGTGACAAATCATATGTACGCATGACATAATCCTCCATTTGAGCGATTTTCATAATGTGCCCTTCATTTGAACGGGCGGCTAAG
>WTGT01000131.1 GCA_011523445.1 Paracoccaceae bacterium | reverse complement strand
TATAATTAACCAAAATTATATGAGTATAGGTAACCTGAAATTACTGCCCATTTTATTCCATTCAAGGCAGAGGATTGGTTTTCGACATATGACCAAAATAGAAGAGACAAAAACTTCGGAAGTGAATTTGCTCTCCGTCAGTGTCAAAAATCTTACATGTTATCGCAACGATTTTCCTGTTTTTTCGAATGTATCATTCCAATTGCATCCGGGTGAGCAATTATTCATCATAGGTTCCAATGGTTCAGGCAAGACGACCTTGCTTAAAACTCTCATGGGGCTATCAAGTAAATTTGATGGAGACATTCATATTCCCCCGCATGAAACGGCTTATCTGGGTCATCTCAACGGATTGAAACCAGAACTGACCGTTGGGGATAATCATCGTTTTTGGCTTAAGCTGGAAAATCTTCCAACCTCTCACAATTTACTGGAGTATTTTGAGGTTGATGACCTCACTGGAATACCGGTCAGGTTGCTTTCCGAGGGACAAAAGAGAAAAGTCGCCTTGGCAGGAGCACTTGAAACGGGAAAAAGGATTTGGGTTTTGGATGAACCATTCAATGGTCTTGATCAGAAAGGGCAGGATTTATTGGCCGAATTAATTCAAAGGCACTGTGAGAAAATGGGAATTGTGATTTTGACTTCTCATCTTGAGCCGATATCCAGCCCCACCCGGTACCTTGCCCTGGATGATCACCGATAGTAGAAACCGGTGAATTGAAACATGCAGTCATTCAACAATCGGTGATGTCTTGTTTACGTTAATTGCACGTGATTTAAGGGCCAATTTCAGGTTGGGTTCAGGCATCTGGCTTCCCCTTACGATGTTCCTGACCATTGTTGTCCTTATCCCGATCGGCATTGGACCTGATATCAATCTTCATTCCAAAATTGCACCGGTCATCCTTTGGATTGGTGTCGTATTTTCCCTGTTTTTATTTCTTGATCGGATATTTAGCCCTGATTTGGAAGATGGCTCCCTTGATCGGATTGCAGCATCTGATCTTCCCCTCGAAAAATATGTATGGAGCAAGATAATCGTTTTGTGGATAAGTTCCGGATTGTTGCTAACCATCCTTGCTCCCTTTCTGGGTCTTATACTCAACCTCCCATTGCAGGTTGGCCTTATTTGCTCAAGTTCAATCATGGTAGGTTCTCCAGCTCTGGCTGCCATCGGTTGTCTTGGTGGAGGAATTGGTACTTTCAACCGGCACGGCAATTTGCTTCAAACTGTTGTTGTTCTTCCCTTGAGCATACCAATCCTGATATTTGGCACCAAGTTCGTTATTGCTTATTCAAATGGTGAACCTTATCTTCCATGGGTACTGCAGTTGTCTGGCATTTCCCTTGCCTCGATAGCTATATTTCCCTTCTTGATATCCTATACCCTGAAAACGGTATTAGAAGAATGATCCCAACAGAATGGACAAGTTGACCTAATGACCACCAGATTTTGGAAATTTGCAAACCCTCACCATTTTGGAAAATTGGTGGCAATTTCTACCCCTGTCCTGTGGTTATTCAGTTTTCTGCTTTTGATGACAGGATTGCTGTGGGGCTTCTTTTTTACACCGGATGATTTTCGTCAGGGAAGTACGGTAAAAATCATTTTTGTTCATGTCCCCAGTGCCCTCATGGCCATCAATTGTTGGTTGATGATGTTGGTATCTTCCATTATCTGGATGGTTAGAAGGCATCGAATCTCAATTTTAGCAGCCAAGGCCGCAGCTCCAGTGGGATTATCCTTCACTCTTGTGGCCTTGATCTCCGGGGGGCTTTGGGGCCAACCCATGTGGGGTACATTTTGGGCATGGGATCCCAGATTGACCTCCTTTTTAATTCTGTTTCTTCATTACATCACCTACCAACTGACCTGGATGTATATCGCGGACAAGGAATCTGCTGCTAACATATCTTCACTCGTTTGTCTGGTTGGCTCTGTTTTTGCCTTGCTGTCAAGATACGCCATCAACTTATGGAACCAGGGCCTGCATCAGGGGGCCACTTTGTCCCTCGATCAGGAAACCAACATACATAATGCCTATTACATTCCCCTTGTCATTTGTATTCTGGGATTTGTTCTATTGTTCATAACGCTGGTACTGGTACGAACCAGAACCGAAATCATTTACAATCAAATTGAATTGTTGGAAAAGCAGGGGAGGAAACACAATGCCTGATCTAGGGGCATATTCATTCTTTGTTCTGACGTCCTACGGCATAACAATATTGGTTTTGCTTGGACTGTGTATGCTGACTGTCAGCCAGTATCAATCAGCTAAACGCAAACTTGCAAGGTTAAATGAGAAATAGTTCATGTTTGACAACAGGTTAATTCTTGCTCTCCCACTATTGGTATTTCTGGGATTTGGTTTCTTTTTCGTTTCAGGTATTTTCAATTCGAACAATGATGAATTGCCATCACAATTCATTGGAAAAGATGCACCTGAATTAAACCTTACCTCCTTTTCAGATAGTCCCATTCCAACCAACATGGATCTATCCAATGGTGGTGTGACACTGGTCAACTATTGGGCAAGTTGGTGTACTCCTTGCAGGGCAGAGCATCCCAACCTGAAGTTTCTGGCTGACATGGGAATTCCCATCATAGGTATAAATTACAAGGATGAAGAAGAACATGCACTGGCATTCCTTAACGAGTTGGGCAATCCTTTCACTAAAATAGGT
>WTGT01000311.1 GCA_011523445.1 Paracoccaceae bacterium | reverse complement strand
ATCCGAATTAACAGGGCATTCGAAGATTTTTCAGAGGATGGTGATGCCATTCATCCCAATGATGTTCAATTATTCAGTGACTACCAACTTGATAATGCTGAGGAGATAAATTCTGAAGGTCACCCTTACAATATGATTCCCCAACGGTTTAACCATGAATTAATTCGGGAATGGACACCTGTGTGGTCATTAACTCAAAATCGACATCTCTACCTTCCAACAACCATGCTATACTTCATGCTTTCCGAATTACGCAAACCTACCGATCTGATAGCCGATTCAAATGGTTGTGCTGCCGGCAACACAATTGAGGAAGCAATTCTGCAGGGTTTCTACGAGCTGGTAGAAAGAGACGCCTTTGCCATTTGGTGGTACAACAGGTTGCAAATGCCCTCGGTAAACCTGAATTGTTTTGATAATGAATTTCTGAATCAGGCAAGACCATATTATGAAACCTGCGAACGGGATTTATGGGTTCTAGACATCACTTCTGATATTGGAATACCCACCTATGTTGCAATTTCCAACCGACCAGATGGTAAAACCGAGGATATAATCTATGGTGCTGGAACACATTCCGATCCGAAAACAGCCGTCACCCGCGCAATATGCGAACTGAACCAGTGTTTATCCTGGATGCCCAAACCTGGAAATGGGCAGGGACACCCTGCAATAGATGAACCAAAGGTCTTGGATTGGTTCAGAAACGGTAGGCTTCAAGATTGTTCCTGGCTTGTACCCGCAACAGAAAATTCGGAAAAGGGAAAAGCCAATTCCAATAAAAAACTCGAATTTCAGGATTTGAGAGAAGAAATTGACTATTGCAGGGGCTTGGTAGAAGATAGGCAGATGGAATTTTTGGTGTTGGATCAAACCCGACCCGATATTGGGTTGAATGTTGTGAGGGTTATTGTTCCGGGATTGAGACATTTCTGGCCACGAATGGCACCTGGTCGTCTTTATGAGGTTCCTGTAGCAATGGGTTACAATAAAAAACCACTGAAAGAATTCGAAATGAACGAAATACCTGTTTTCGCATGAGCAGAGAAAAATGGATTTTGAAACTACATTAAAGCTAACCCAAAAGAGATTGTCCGAGGAAGATGGTAATTTGGGGAATTTGCTGGAATTGGCCAAAGGATGGACACATGAATGTCTGATCTCCGGTAATGAATGGGACAATATCGTGGAACAGGCCAGCCATTTACCCAAATCAATGGGGGCTTTTCCCTTCGGCTTTGAATTCCCACTACATGATGAAAACCCCGTGGCTGATTTTGGCGCAAGCCTTTCTGGAGGTACACTCACCGGAAATATTTTTCACGATCGCGCCAAGTCTTCAGGTTCAAACAAGCTCGCAAGTGCCATAGCTAATCTACTCAACTTACTTGATAGCAAGGATTCCAAACTGCGGTCCATTGTTGGTCGTAAGGTAATGTTGGAATTTGATGTCGGTTCAGCCAAAAATGGAATACCTGAACTACCCGGTTTTTTTCTCCGTCCCGGGAACATTCCAATATATGGAGATGAAAATAAACAAAATGATGTCTTATCCTTATCAAATTCTCTTTATTCAATTGCTAATTGGAAATTGAATTCTCAGGAAAGACAGAAACTAGAACTGATTTACCAGTCCCAACCAGCTAATACTCGGCTTGATTCATTTGGTATCTTTCCGTCTAGGTCTCGGGGGATAAGACTTGCGGTAATGGGATTTAATTCACCCGAACAAGTAAAAGACTATCTCCAATCCACCGATTGGCATGGTGATGGTTCCAAAGTTCAGAAAACGATAAAATCACTTCAGGATAGAACTCAAATTGCAAGATACGGAATTAATGTAGATGTACGGAAAGATGGTTTGGGGCAAGAGCTTGGCCTAACCACGATGGTTAAGCAAAGATACACCAATGATAAGCGTTATTGGCTGGATGATACCGATTTGTGGGATTCTTTTCTTGATGCCCTTAAGCAAGAGAAATGTGTCTTGAAAGACAAGCTGCTTGCGCTCAAGGGTTGGATGTCAAAACCTGAAATGAATTTTTCCAAGTCTGGTTGCTTTGTTATACTTCGGGGAATCCACCATATCAAACTGGTTATATCCGAAGGGCACGTAAGCAAGGTTAAAGCCTACGTGTTTATGGTATTAATCGCAATTTAAGCAGTATAACAAGTTATCGGTATTCTTGGACCCCTGAGGCAGTCCAGTTTACCTGCTTTAGTCAGAGATTATAGTTGGTATTTCAGTGGAATAGAATCCCTGCAAGGAAAATATCTCGACAAAACAGATCTCATTCCAACGGTGCTGAAATAAGACGAAACAAATGACATCAGAATGACAAAGATGTCATTTGTCTCAAAAAACAGGGATTCTCAAAGATTGAATAAAATGTGGTTCGCCTATTTGATTACCAGCAGCAACACAAACCAGCAGAAACGGCTTCCAGTTGTTCTTCCGAAATATTCGGATCGGGCGGAAGTGCAATATGTACTGTATGCATGTCACTTTCGTGTACATGGATTGACATTGATTCAGGCATTGTGATACCCAACTCATCACATATTGTGCTTTTAGGGTCAGAGATGAGTTGCTGACGGAATGAAGCATCTGCTGCAGACTTGTCCACAATTTGCTTCAGCATTTGTTCTCCAGTCATAATTCTCTCCTTACATCAAGGGTATAATATTGAAATTACAA
>WTGT01000224.1 GCA_011523445.1 Paracoccaceae bacterium | reverse complement strand
CCTGAGATTGCAAAGTACCTGGATCAACAGTTTTTTAATCAATAGGGAAATTTGGTCAATAACAAGCAAGGACAACTACGGCATTCTTGGTGATTTGACCCATTCAATATCACTCTATGGTTTATTGGAGGGTCTTTATCTTGGTACCAATGTAACTCTTCTTGGTGAATGGCTTCCTAAATCACAAATTGAGGAAATCGCTACCAGGAAGATATCAGTTCTTTATGCGACACCAATCCAGCTGCAACTGCTGACCCGTGCCTTTGAAATCCATAAGTTGAAACCAATAACTACCTTAAGAAGGATTATAGTTGGTGGTGCTAAATTGACTCCAAACCAAATCTTGAACTTGAAGATACTTTTCACCAAGGGGGAAATAATCGAATTCTATGGAACTGCCGAAACAAGTTTTATTACGATTACCACTACCGATTCTTCGCAAGGTTCGGTAGGTAAGGCTTATGAAGGAGTAAAGATCAGGGTAATCAATGATCTCGGAGAGTCCCTACCCAATGGGGAGATAGGGAATATTGAAGTCACATCACCTTATGTTTTTGAAGGATATATTGATAATGGAGCCTTAAATCCAATTCAAAATGATTATTTTCAAACCGGTGAACGCGGTTTTCTTGATGAAAATGGATACTTGTTTCTGAAGGGGCGTAGAGACCGAATGATTAGCATTCACGATGTAAACGTTCACCCAGAGGAGGTGGAAAACTTTCTAACGACCATTAAGGGCATTGAAGCTGCCTATGTTTATTCAAGCAGAAACAGGTTTGAAACAAACCACCTGCACGCCTGTCTGTTCATCAACTCCCTCAAGCCAGATATCAATCAGGTTTCCAGTATGTGTCGAAGGGAATTGGGGCCCAACCTTACTCCCAAATCATATCGGCTGATTGACGAAAAGCCACCTCTTCTGGCTTCTGGGAAATTGAATTTTGCTGCCATTCAGAAGATCTTGGAGACAGCCTGATGGGTGCCGAGGCCTACATTGTCTCTGGAGCGAGAACACCTGTTGCTCCAAGAAATGGCTTCTTGAAGGGTATTGATATTTACACTCTCGGAGAGGCAGCAGCCTCTCTCTGTTTGGCGAAAGCGGGTATTGAGTTTGATAAGGTTGACGAAATTATTGTTGGTAATGTTCTGGGTCCTGGAGGAAACCCTGGACGAGTCATCGGCCTGCAATTGGGACTTTCTGAAACCACTCCCGGGCTAACAATTGATCGTCAGTGCGCAAGTGGATTGGACGCAATATTATTGGCCAAATCACTGATAACAGGCAAATTGGCCGAGGTTGTTTTGGTTGGAGGTGTGGAAAGTTATTCCCAGCGTCCAAGAGTTTATCTCCAGAAGAATGGTGAGTATGATGATAGCCCAATGAATCAGGCACCTTTCACTCCTTGGAGTGACAAGGATCCTGACATGATCAAAGCGGCGAACGATTTGGCCGAGAAATATTCACTCACTAGGGAAGACCAAGATTTGTGGGCCATTGAAAGTCATGGAAAAGCATGGGCAAACAAGGATCGATTGCAAGAGGAAATGTCCATAATTCAGGATATCCCCAGAATGGATCAGTTTACCAGAAACCTGACCATGAAAGCATGCCAAAAAATTGCCCCGATTTGTGGTACGATCACTCCAGCAAATACATCAGTGGCAGCAGATGGAGCCGCCTTTGTTCTGGTTGTTTCGGAAAAAATTGCAAATAAATTGAATGCCCCAAGGGTTAGGATTGCGAGCGGATTAACGGTTGGAAGCGATCCAATGATACCCGGTTTGGCAACAATACCCGCTATCAGGGAAGTTCTGAAAATGGAAGGGTTGAACAGGGGCAGTATTCTCGTTTATGAAATCATGGAAGCCTTTTCGGCGCAAGTTCTCGCTTGCCTCAAGGATCTGGACCTTGATCCTACAAGAGTGAATATCGGTGGTGGTTCCCTTGCTAGAGGACATCCCATCGGGGCATCAGGTACCATTCTGGCCGTGAGATTGTTTCATGAATTGATGGTTTCGGGCGGATTTGGGCTGGCCTCAATACCTTCGGCGGGGGGAATCGGTACAGCCATTATATTTGAATGGGAATAGCTCTCACTTTGGTCAAATGACCAACATTATTTTCATCAGGTGGGCTTTTTTTAATTTATTTTCTTTTCCAAATATGGAAATGACCTGTAACCTTACCATTTATTGAAATTCATATTTGGACATTTTCACTGCTAGTGTTGCTAATATCAGGATGAAACTATGACTACCGAAACCACAATGCCAAATGACCTTTCCTCTTTTTGGATCCCCTTTACTCCAAACCGGCAATTCAAGAAGTCACCCCGACTTTTGGTGGAAGCTGAAGGAATGTACTATACATCTTCAACCGGCACGAAAGTCATTGATTCAAGTGCCGGTCTATGGTGTGTAAATGCTGGTCACAAAAACCCGAGAATAGTCAAAGCCATACAAAACCAACTTAATGAACTTGATTATGCTCCAACATTTCAGGTGGCCCACCCAAAGGTCTTCGAGCTGGCAAACAAAGTCAGGGATCTAGCACCAGAAGGAATGGAACATGTCTTCTTTACCAATTCAGGTTCCGAAGCTGTTGAAAGTGCACTGAAAATCGCACTTGCTTATCACCGTGCCAAGGGTGAAGGTCAACGAACCAGATTAATTGGAAGGGAAAGAGGATATCACGGCGTAAATATCGGTGGTATTTCGGTCGGTGGAATAGTCAACAACCGTAAAGTGTTCGGCACTCTCCTTACCGGTGTTGATCATCTGCGACACACCCATCTTCCGGAAGTGAACTCCTATTCAAGGGGGCAACCTGAACATGGCGTTGAACTGGCCGAAGATCTGGAAAGAATCTGTGCACTTCATGGGCCTGAAACAATTGCTGCTGTGATTATTGAGCCGGTTGCCGGTTCAACGGGTGTCCTCGTACCTCCCAAGGGATATCTGGAACGGGTACGTGAAATCTGTACCAAACATGGCATATTGCTGATTTTTGATGAAGTCATAACGGGGTTTGGGCGTTTGGGAGATTCATTCGCTGCCATGCATTATGGGGTAACACCTGACATGATCACATGTGCCAAGGGTTTGACAAATGGCATCATTCCCATGGGTGGTGTTGTCGTTAACAAGGATATTTATGATGCCTTCATGACTGGTCCGGAATACCTAATCGAGTTGTTTCACGGATACACCTATTCCGGTAATCCGGTAGCAAGTGCTGCAGGTATTGCTACGCTTGAAACATACCGTGAAGAAGGACTGTTCGAGCGTGCCAAAAGCATGACCCCTTATTGGGAAGATTGTGTACATTCTCTCAAGGGACTGCCGAATGTCATTGATATTCGAAATGAGGGCATGATAGGAGCCATTGAGTTGGAGCCAATGCCTGATGCACCTGGCAAAAGGGGTTTTGACTTATTCGTTGACGCTTTTGAAAAAGGGCTTTTGATACGGATTACAGGCGATATTATTGCCATGTCACCACCCTTGATCGCAGAAAAATCCCATCTGGATGAAATCATCGGTATACTGGAAAAGGTCCTCAAGGAAGGAAAATAATCTTTATTCCATGTAGAACTGGAAATTTCAGGAAAAAGATGTTATCAATATTACCAATACCCTTTAATCTTTAACTGGGTAGTTTTCTTGCCGAATAGGAAAAAAAGAAAGGTTTTTGTTTGAAAATAGGGATCAGGTTTTGATATTTGATCTTTTTTGTTCCCGAGAGGGAGGGCATCTTTGGCGATAGCACCTTCCGCCACGGAAAAAAGGATAGAGTTCTCGGATAATCAACGATTGATTGATTTGTGTGGGGTTTGTGATGAAAACCTCAACAAGATAGAGAACAGTTTGGGAATACATATAATCAGACAGGGGAACTCCCTTTCCCTGTTGGGTGCTCTTCCGCAAATTGAAGTTGGAAACCAGGCCTTGCAATCATTGTACGAGAGGGCTAGTCAGGGTCTTACCATCAATGAGGTTGAAGTGAACCAGACCTTGGAAATGGCCTTGAATAATGGCGAAAAGAACAAAACTGCAAGTGATTTGGACGAGACGGATTTTAATTCCGAACTTGAGATCAGAACTCGAAAAAGGATCATAGCACCCAAATCAAAAGCCCAGTTTGAGTATCTGAAAAATCTCTCTTCACAAAAGATCACTTTCGGAATTGGACCAGCAGGTACGGGGAAAACCTACCTTGCCGTGGCAGTGGCTGTAGCCAGTCTGTTGTCGAAGGAAATTGATAGTATCGTCATGACAAGACCGGCAGTTGAAGCTGGGGAGCGTTTGGGCTTTCTGCCGGGTGACATGAAGGAAAAAATTGATCCTTATATGCAACCCCTTTATGATGCTTTGCATGATTTTCTACCTCCGGGTACAATTGAAAAGCATTTGGCTTCCAGAACCATAGAGATTGCCCCATTGGCCTTCATGAGGGGCAGAACCTTGTCCAATTCATTTATTATTCTGGATGAAGCTCAAAACACAACACGAATGCAAATGCGCATGTTCCTGACCCGTATGGGATTGGGTTCAAGGATGACCATTACCGGTGACATTACACAAATTGATCTACCTCGTGGTCAGGAATCCGGTTTGGTTGAAGCACAACAAATCCTTGGTAATATAAAGGGTATTGCCTTTTCGGAACTGACCGCCCGGGATGTCATGCGCAACAGAATTGTTTCCGAGATTATCAAAGCCTACAATGACTGAACCATCAGAATTTCCACATCGGGTTAGTCTGGTCATTGAAGACCAGCGATGGGAAGATATCCAACTTGCGGACATTGCTGCCGAAGCCATCAATTCTACACTCAGAGAATATGATGCCAACCTGATTCCCTGCGAAATCCACTTGCTTGCCACCAATGACGAAACCATACAAAAATTGAATTCCAAGTTCAGGAACGAAAACAAACCAACCAATGTTTTGTCCTGGCAATCCGGAGAATTGCCTTTTCGGAACTGACCGCCCGGGATGTCATGCGCAACAGAATTGTTTCCGAGATTATCAAAGCCTACAATGACTGAACCATCAGAATTTCCACATCGGGTTAGTCTGGTCATTGAAGACCAGCGATGGGAAGATATCCAACTTGCGGACATTGCTGCCGAAGCCATCAATTCTACACTCAGAGAATATGATGCCAACCTGATTCCCTGCGAAATCCACTTGCTTGCCACCAATGACGAAACCATACAAAAATTGAATTCCAAGTTCAGGAACGAAAACAAACCAACCAATGTTTTGTCCTGGCAATCCGGAGAATTGCTTTTTCCAGACACACTAGGGGATGAAGAGAACTACCGTTTTCTTGGTGATATAGCTGTATCCTATGATACACTCTTATCGGAATCCAAGAGTTACGGGTTGACATTAGACAGCCATCTAAGTCATTTACTGGTACACAGTATCCTTCACCTGGTTGGATTTACCCATGACCTCAAGCATGAGGAAATGAAAATGGAACGCCTGGAGACAAAAATTCTTTCCTCAATGGGGATTGCCGATCCATACAACAGTACACAAATATACGTTTAATCCTTACCATGTTACAAAAATGAATCAATTACCAACAAATAAGCAATCCACTCCCCGTGGGAATGGTAACCTGAAGACTGAAACCAGTAAATCCAATGGTTTGAAGAAAATTCTGAGGCTGTTTGCGGGCTCTTCCCAAGGGGAAGAAAATGGCAATGGGGATGATGATGACATACCATTATCCGGTAACCATGACCATAACAATCTAGAAGATTCACTGACCAAGGAGGGAACAGTAGAAGATGTTGCGGTTCCCAAGGCGGATGTTGTAGCGGTATCTGACAGCATATCCCTTTCCGAACTCGTTGAGGTTTTCAAGGAAAGTGAAAGAACAAGGGTTCCGGTTTTTCATGAAACTCCTGATAATCCCCTCGGTTTCGTACACCTGAAGGATATTGCACTCAAATATGGTTTCAATGGCAACGCCAGAAAGAAATTCCGCATCAGGGACGATTTAAGGGATCTCCTCTTCGTTCCTCCCTCAATGCCGATCAACGAACTTCGGGTAAAGATGCAGAATGATCATTGTCATATGGCGCTAGTCATAGATGAATATGGGGGTGTGGATGGTCTGGTTACCATTGAGGACCTGTTGGAACACCATTTTGGAGAAATTATTGACGAGCATGATACCGAGGAAGAGAACGCCCAAGGTATCATGGAAATTGACCAAAACCTCTACTATTGTCCTGCCAAGACTCCTCTTGAGGAACTGGATGAATTGCTCAATTCGGATCTGACCAATAGCCTCGAAGAGGAAGTTGATACCTTGGGAGGATGGGTTTCCACAAAAATCAACCGAATCCCCAATCAGGGCGAAGTGATCACATTTGAGGATTTGGGGCTGGTAATAAAGGTCCTGAAGGGCGACAACAGAAAAATGGATCTGCTGGAAGTAAAGGTAGTTGAGGAATCCGGGTAACATCCGGAATTTTGCTACCAATTCCAGCTCGACAACAAAGACATTAATTCAGGAATTAACCTAAACGGGGACGTTATGATTTTAGCCTTTCGTCCTTTCTTTCCCTTTTTGGCAGGTCTTATTGCTTCCTTGGGTAATGCACCTGCATCCTTACCTCTGATTACCCTTGTTGGAGCAGGTATTGCGGTATATTTTTCCTTTCGTGAAACCAGTTTTAAATCCACCTTCAGGGTGGGTTTCCTCTTTGGGGCAGGATATTTTATCCTCACCCTTTCCTGGCTGATTTATCCATTCCTTGTTGACCCTGATCAAGCCAGATGGATGGCCCCTTTTGCCCCGCTTTTGACTGCACTGGGTCTATCCCTGTTTTGGGGACTTGCCTTTGGAATGCCCACTCTGTTGACTGATAATACCAGGGACAGAATGCTGGTATTGTTGATAGGTTGGATTGCCCTTGAATTGTTGCGAGAACATCTGTTTACGGGTTTTCCTTGGGGCATGTTTGCCTATACGCTTGATGGGACACCAATCATGCAAGTGACCTCACTCATTGGTGCCAACGGCCTTACAGCTTTCCTTATTAGCCTAGCGATCGTACCGTTTTTCGGTAAGCATTTATGGCATGGTGTGGGTGTTTCGGTGGGATTATTGACCCTGGTCTGGATCTGGGGATCGTATCGAATTCCACCCGAGATTGAATTCACTCGCTCTGACGAAACGATCAGAATCATCCAACCCAACATACCCCAGAATGAAAAATGGGACCCAATGCTTCAAAGCGCAAATATCAATCTGTTGTTGGAACTCAGCAACAGGCCAAGTGAGAACGAGATTGATCTCCTGCTGTGGCCAGAAACCGCAATTACTATCTTTGTCGATGAGGAGGATATGGCCCTAATCTCCTCAAAGGTGAAGAATATTCCCTTCCTTGCAGGTTTCAGGCGCTTGGCTGACAACAGGATGTACAACAGCTTGATGGCACTCGACGACCAAGGTGAATTGGAACAGGTCTATGATAAACAGCATTTGGTACCCTTTGGAGAATTTATTCCATTTGAGGGCATGGTGAAATGGATTCAGGGCTCAGGCTTGGCGAATGATGAAATATGGGATTTTTCCGAAGGATCCAGTTCAAAATTCCTCAAACTTCCCGTTCTGGGCAAGGCAAGGGCACTTATATGTTATGAGGCCATTTTTCCAAACGAGGTCAGAACCGGAGAAAGGCCAAACACCCTTCTCCAGATCACCAATGATGCCTGGATCGGCAATTCATGGGGCCCCAAACAACATTTTGTCATTGCCAAAGTCAGGGCCATAGAACTTGGTTTGCCCTTGATCAGGGTTTCAAACAACGGTATTTCGGCCGTCACGGATGGCTATGGTCAACCCATACAAATGCTTGACATTGGTGTAAGAGGGGTATTGGATGCCAACATCCCCATCACACTCCCACCAACCTTTTATTCCAGAGTTGGAGATTGGCCCTTGTTGATTGTCTTATTTTTGTCAGCAGTGTTCTTGTTAATCAGGTCAAAAATAATTACCAATACTCATTGAAACAAACTGACTATTTTTGAAAATCAGTTTTCAGTCTTTGAAATATAGATACATTCGAAACCCAGGGAGTTGTTATGTCGATAAACAAGGGGATATTTACATCTGAATCGGTGTCACGTGGCCATCCTGATAAAGTGTGCGACCAGATTTCGGATGCCATTCTCGATGCCTTTTTGCATGAGGAACCCGAAGCCCGATTGGGGTGTGAAACCTTGGTCTCCAAGAATACCGTTATTGTAGCAGGTGAATACAGGGGACCCGAAAGCGTATGGAACTCACTTGAAGACATAGCTCGTAAATGTGTCAGGGACATTGGCTACGAGCAGGATGATTTCCACTGGAATACCTTCGGGTTTCAAAATTTCATGCATGGTCAATCGGCTGATATTGCCAAGGGTGTTGATGCCTCTAAGGGCAAGGACGAGGGTGCTGGTGATCAAGGTCTGATGTTTGGATATGCCGTCAATGAGGCTCCGGAATACATGCCTGCACCACTTTACTACGCACACAGGATTTTACAGGGTATCGAAGAATTCAGAAAGAAGGACAATACAGGCGGAAGTAAACTTGGACCCGATGCCAAATCTCAGATCACCCTGCGCTTTGATGAAGGCAAGCCGGTAGGGCTGGAGAGGGTCGTGATTTCTTCACAACACATTGCCGGGCTGGATTCCAGGGATGTAAAGGACATCGTCAAGCCTATAGCCTCTGCATTGTTGCCTGCAGATTGGGTAGCCAAACTTCCGGATGAGGAATGGCTGATCAATCCGACGGGTATTTTTGTTAAGGGAGGTCCTGCTGCCGATTGTGGCTTGACCGGTCGCAAGATCATTGTAGACACCTATGGTGGTGCCGCTCCACATGGCGGCGGGGCCTTTTCAGGCAAGGATCCGACAAAAGTTGACAGATCGGCAACTTACGCTGCCAGATATTTAGCCAAAAACGTTGTTGCTGCCGGTCTGGCAGACAAATGCCTGATTCAAATTTCTTATGCCATCGGCAAACCGGAACCAACCTCGCTATTCCTTGATACCTTTGGAACGGAAAAATTCTCCCCGGATAAAATTGAACAACGATTGCTGGAAGTGATTGGTGATAAAATGAATGGGCTGACCCCAAGGGGTATCAGGGAACATTTGAAACTCAATACGCCCATTTATCAGGTTACCGCTGCCTTTGGTCATTTTGGTCGAACCCCTAGTGGGAATGGTGATTTCACTTGGGAGAATACTGATCTCACGAATGATTTATCCATGTAATCAGGGTTTTAAGCTACATAATTCTCAAGGTGAAAAAAGCAGGAATTTCCAACAACAAGCCAAGCCATAACTTTTATGGCAAGCGTCTGGGAAAAAAACTCCGAAACAGGCAAAGGGAATATCTAGAGGTTGATCTCAAGCAACGCAATATCCTTAATTTTCTTGGAGAAACTCCGGAAGGCACCAAGCGGTTGGATTTAGATAAGGCCTTCCCTGGAAAGACTGCCGTATGGCTTGAAATTGGTTTCGGTTCAGGTGAACACCTGATACACCAAGCCAAGGCAAATCCAAATGTTGGCTTGATCGGTTGTGAGGTTTATCTCAATGGCGTGGCTTCACTGCTCGGCAAGTTGCGTGAAGAAGACTTGGACAACATCTTGTTGTATCAGGATGATATCAGGTCATTATTTCCATACTTCACTGATCAAGCGATTGAACGAGTCTTTGTTCTCTATCCCGATCCCTGGCCCAAGAAAAAACACCATAGAAGGAGATTTGTAACTCCCGAACATCTGATTCCATTGGCAAAGATCATGAAACCAGGAGCTCGGTTGAGAATAGCCACTGACATTTCTGATTACGCCCGTCAGGCTGTAGAACAGCTAAATCTGAACCCTCATTTTGAATGGGAAGCTGAAGCCCCTTCTGATTGGAAACTTCCATGGAAAGATTGGCAATCAACCCGTTATGAGAAAAAAGCATTACTAAATAGCAGGGTACCTATTTACCTGACCTTCCGAAGGGTTTAGCAATATTCCGTGAAGATTTGTCTCAATTCACCAGTACTCCGATAATCAGGTGATATTGTTTTATTCCCCAAGTCATATAAAAATATAATCCTAACTTTCCGCTATCCAGCTTTCCAATAATTCCGGATAAATACCCTATTCCCTACATTCAAGGGTTAAATACGCAGATTCCAAGGATAAGGGCAAGAAATACATATCTCCCTTTTTGACTTGATATATTCTTGGAAGGGTTTATTATTATCAATGGAGGTTCTATCAGGTGAAATCTCTCTTGGTACAACTGCCTCTTTTTTGAACCTGCTGCCAATCCACTTTGTAAGGATTTGGAACGAAAGTGTAGCCAAATTATTCAAAGTCAGGGTTTAGGTGTTGAAGGTTAAAATATTTGGATCTGAGAATGAAATTCTACTTCTGAATATTTTTTTGTGATCCCAGAAAATCGGGACTATTCCAGACGGATTTATGACCTCATAAGGGGATTGACATCCGTCTCGTAACTTACCTTTTCAAAACAGCCCGAAAGGAGACAGTATCATGTTTCGTTTTTGCTTCAAAATCAACCGTTTAAAAGAGATAGGCCTAATCTTGGCAATTGTTCTTATTGGGGCTACCTTAGCTTTGGTCGCACTGGCCCCTATGATCAAGCATATCCTCTGGTGCATTGGGGCGGCTGCCGAATCCGGTTCAGCTATTGCCTTGCTTATTGTCGGATTGATCATTCCGCCGGTAGGTTGGATACACGGTGTAAGCCTCTTCTTGGGATTTGGTGGTTGGATTTTCTGATAATCCCCAAATGATAATTGCCATGAAGGTGGGACTGGGTAGTTCATCGGGTTACACATCGAAGATGTATACGAATTTTGTCCTTTTTATAAATCTGGTTTGAAGAAACTGTGGACAGCTGATAAGCCTATACTGAAATCAAGGGAAGCCAGTCGGATACACATGATTCCCGGCTGACCCACTATCTGGTGATGAGGTTGTGTAACAGGAACAAATTGACAGTGATGAGAAAACCAATTCACACTTCCGTATGGGCAATTCACAACACCTCAAACGAAGATCAACTGGAATCATCCGGAATGGAGATGTAAATGAGTTAACTCTTATACTTTTAAGTGTTGTTTTTTTTACCAATGGTCAAAAATTAAGACTCTAACTCTTCAATCCTGGCACCAATATTGGCCATAATATCTGTAAATTG
>WTGT01000208.1 GCA_011523445.1 Paracoccaceae bacterium | reverse complement strand
ACCTAAAGGATTTGGACCAGGTAAATTAGGGTTATCAATCGTTAGTTATTGGTGATAGTTTAAGAATCAGTCCTGATAATTCTTTATTCCAGTATGGAATTGGACCGTGCTTATTCTTTTTCGATTGTACACATCAGGGGATGACCATGCTCCTGGGCAAGTCTCAGTACCTGATTGGCCTTGGTTTCTGCAATCTCATGTATGAAAACTCCTGCTACTCCTACCCCTTTGTTATGAACGGTTAACATTAGGTCGAATGCTTTTTCGGGAGAAAAGGCAAAAACCGCCTGTAATACCGCAACAACAAATTCCATCGGCGTGTAATCATCATTCAAGAGAAGGACCTTGTACATTGGAGGTTTCTCGATTTCCTCCTTATGTTCCGGAACCAATACAGCCGTGATGTCATCATTTGGCTTGGATTGCTCATTTTCAGCAGATCCAACCAGGATAATTGCTTTCAATCTTTTACTCTTTTCTTTATCAATTCGACTACTATTCGATTACCATAAATTGGCAAGTAGACAAAGATGATTTCGACAATAGCGTTTGATGCAGATGATACTCTTTGGTCAAATAACAAACATTTCAATACAACTGAGGATACCTTCAAAAGCCTTTTGGAAGAATATTCCACGTCATCTGACCTGAGTGCTCATTTACTCAAGGTTGAGAAGAAAAACATTGCTTACCATGGTTTTGGTGTGAAGAGTTTTACTCTTTCCATGATTGAAACTGCTATTGAAGTCACTCAGGGAAGGGTACCGACCAGAATAATTTCACAAATTCTTGATTTAGGCAGGGAACTGCAAAGATATCCGTTGGTACTTTATCCTGGGGTCAGGAATTTAATCGAAAAATTAAGTACCGATTATACCCTGATAATGATTACAATGGGAGATTTATTCGATCAGGAAAGGAAAATAGCACAGTCGGGTTTGGGCAATCTGTTTGATCAAATTGAAATAGTCAGCAAGAAAACACCAGAAAATTACAGATCGATTTTTGATCGGCACGAAATCGATTGTTCCTCTTGTGTTATGGTCGGCAATTCCATTCGCTCAGATATTCTCCCATCCATGAAGGTAGGTTGTTGGGGAGTCCTGGTGTCCAATGAGCCAAACTGGGAATACGAAAATGAAGCCAGGAAACCGATAGATTCAAACAGATATTTTGAAATCTCGGAATTGATACAACTACAAAATGTCTTGTCAAAAATAAATTCTGCTTAAATGGTCTTGAAGATTACAAAGTAAAATGATATAGAGACCTTTGGGATTATTGTCACAAAATAAAATCAATATTGTGGCTTTGAAATTAAGTACAGGCAAGTGATTAATAAAATCGTTACATCAAAATTTTGCGCACAATTTATAACTGTTTTGGCAACAATTATAATTGCCTGTTCAATTCATGGCGAAGCCAAGGCAGCTCCATATGCCGCAGTCGTAATGGATGCAAGGAATGGAGAAATACTGCATTCAAGAAGCGCTGACAGGATACTTCATCCTGCATCCTTGACCAAAATGATGACCCTCTATGTTGTATTTGAGGCAGTTGAGAATGGTGAAATTACCTTGGATACAAGGGTGAATATTTCCAAAAGGGCTGCAGCTGAACCCCCGTCAAAACTTTACCTGCGCGCCGGATCGAAGGTTCGGTTGAGATACCTGATCAGGGGAGCTGCCGTAAGATCCGCCAACGATGCTTCAACAGCCCTTGCCGAAGCCATTGAGGGTAGTCTGGAAGCATTCACCAAACGAATGAACAACACGGCAAAGCAAATGGGTATGAAAAATACCCATTTCAAAAATGCCAATGGATTGACCCAAAAGGGGCATTATTCCACAGCCAGGGATATGACCATTCTCGGTCGTCACATGGTTTATGATTATCCCGACTATTATAATCTATTCTCGAGGAAATACACCAATGTTGGTGGCCAAACCGTTTACAATACAAATCGGAGATTCCTGACAAATTACAGTGGTGCTGACGGTATTAAAACAGGCTATACCCAAGCTGCCGGTTTCAATTTGGTAGCATCTGCAAAGCGAGGTAATGTACGCATAATTACAACGGTATTTGGCGGCAAATCAACCACCACCAGAAATGCACAGGTTGCCAAATTGATGGATTTAGGTTTCTCCAGAGCCAAATCCAATGTCAGGCTAGTCAAACCCAAGGTGCCTTCCTATGGAAAATACACCCTTAACGGAAAGGTTTTGGCTGAGTTGTCATCTCCAACGCTCAGGCCAGAGGTTTTGGTAGAAATGGGTGACATGCAAGAAAAGGTGGAATCTGTAGAAGTGGATTATGCCGGTCTAGATGATTCAAACCAGTCAGAAATCATCGAATTGGGAGGAGCATCCGACCCATTGATGATTGATGGACAAGAATGGGACAGTTTCTCACCTTTACCGAGACCGAGGGGACTTACCTTGCTCCATGGTACAAATATAGTGTCCAAGAATTCCGGTGTGATTCTCGGAACCTATTATTCCAAGAGCCTAGCCAACAGCAATGCCAGAAGATTGGAGTTCATGGTACCTTCGGAACTGTTTTCGGCCAAGAAAATTCTGATTGATGATGGACGTGGCATAGTATTGAAGTACATTGGGATGGATGAAAAATCGGCTGAGAAAGTATGTCGTATACTTGCCCGACGCAAGTCCGAATGTCAGGTGCTCTATATCAGATAGCTAGTTGGGTAAGCCCGCATTCTAATTCAAATACGCTGCTGCCATGAGTGATTTGGTATAATCCGTTTTGGGGTTTTGAAAAATTTCCTCGGTCGATCCACTTTCGACAATGTTACCCCCTTGCATGACAATTATCTTGTGGGAAAGTGATTTTACGACCCGCAAATCATGGCTAATGAATATATAGGACAGGGTTTTCTCTCGCTGGATTTTTAGCAACAAATCGACAATTTGCGATTGTACCGTTCGATCAAGGGCCGATGTGGGCTCATCCAGAATCAGCAATTCAGGGCTGAGAATCATTGCTCTTGCTATGGCAATCCTTTGCCGTTGACCACCTGAGAATTCATGGGGATACCTTCCCATCATGTCAGGTTCAAGACCGACCTCAACAAGTATTTTGGAGGCCAATTCGTTTATTTCGTCCTTGGACAGGGACCTATGTATCCTCAGCCCTTCCGACACAATTTGTCCAACAGTCATCCTCGGGGAAAGTGAACCGTACGGATCCTGAAATACGATCTGCATGTTTTTTCTGAACTGGCGAACACTGGCGCTTGACAGGTTGCCGATTTGATTTCCCTTGATTGATATGGAACCTTCCGAAGAAACGAGTTTGAGAATCGCAAGTGCTATGGTCGTTTTTCCTGAGCCTGATTCACCCACGATGCCAAGTGTTTCCCCACGTTCGATTTGAAAATCTGCCGTATTGACTGCCTTGACATGCCCAACTGTTCGTCGGAGAACACCACGCTTGATAGGAAACCAGACCTTGAGTTTATTAACCATCAATATCGGTTTGCGCTCCTTGTCAATGGCATCGGGTGAACCTGAAGGTTCGGCTGCTAGCAGGGCCTTGGTATAGGGATGTTCGGGTGTCTCGAAAACCTTTTCTTTATGACCACTTTCCACAATGCTGCCGTCTTTCATCACCAGAACCCTGTCGGCAATGTTTCTTACGATGTTGAGATCATGGGTTATGAACAACAATCCCATGCCCTCTGATTCCTTAAGGTCGGTGAGCAGCTTCAATATTTGGGCCTGAATGGTTACATCCAAAGCTGTGGTTGGTTCATCAGCAATCAGGAGTGAAGGATTGTTGGCAAGGGCCATTGCAATCATGATTCTTTGCCTTTGACCACCTGAAAACAAGTGGGGATGGCATTTTAACCTTGATTCCGGATTGTCAATTCCGGTTTTTTCCAGAAGTTCCAAAATCTTCTTTCTGGCTTGTCCTCCAACCAGATTCTGGTGAATTCTCAAGCTTTCTCCAACCTGTTTTTCCAAGGTATGCAAAGGGTTGAGGGAAGACATCGGCTCCTGAAAAATGAAACTGATCTCATTACCCCTGATCTGCTGCAGGGTCTTCAGATCGACATCTACAAGTTCCTGCCCCTTAAATTTGACCGAACCCGTAATTTGGGCATTTCCTGGCAGCAAACCCACGGTAGATAGGGCTGTTACCGATTTTCCGGAACCCGATTCACCAACAATGGCTACGGTTTCCCCCTTGTCAACACTCAGGGAGACCTTCTTGACGGCCTCAATCGTACGTCCCTCATGGGTAAAGGTTATGGAGAGGTCGTTTGTTTCTAGCAGGTTCTGGCTCACGTGAAGGTTTTCCTTGGATCAAACGCATCACGGACTCCTTCAAAAATGAATACAAGAAGTGACAACATTATGGCAAAGGTAAAGAAAGCCGTGAATCCCAACCAGGGTGCCTGAAGGTTTTGCTTGGCTTGAAGTGTCAGTTGTCCAAGGGAAGGGGCGGAGGAGGGCAAGCCAAAGCCAAGAAAATCCAAGGCAGCCAGTGAACCGATTGTTCCGGTAATGATAAAAGGCAAAAGTGTTACTGAAGCAACCATGGCATTGGGCAACAAATGCCTGAACATGATAACCGTATTGGAAACTCCCATGGCCTTGGCTGCCCGGACATATTCAAAATTGCGAGCCCTGAAGCTTTCGGCCCTTACCACGCCGACTAGGCTGGTCCAGCCAAATAGGGTCATCAAGAATACCAACAGCCAGAAGTTCATTTGCCAAATCGCTGCTACAATAATGATGATATAAAGAGACGGGGTAGATCCCCACAATTCAATGACCCGCTGGAAGAACAAGTCAATCAAACCACCAAAATATCCCTGTACTGCACCTGCAGCTATACCAATGACGGACGTAAGGAGGGTAACCACACCAGTAAAGAGTATGGATAGGCGAAAACCATAGATTACCCTAGCCAGAACATCCCTTGCAGTATCATCGGTTCCAAGCCAATGTTCGGAATCGGGTGCTGATGGTGCGGGTTTACCCAAATCATCAACGGTATCATAGGAAAAGGGAATGAGTGGCCATATCATCCAACCACTTGAGATTTCTTCTCCATCGACTATTCCATCCTGGGCATCTTCCAAAATCTCTTCCGGCTCATAGACACAATCAAGGATACCACCGGTTTTTATCAGGCATTGAACCTCAATGTCTCGGTAGACTGCTTCAGTGAGATATTCACCCCCAAAATCCTTCTCGGAGTGAAAGGACAGGATGGGAAAATACAGGTCGCCACGATAATTGATCAGAATGGGTTTTTCGTTGGCGATGAATTCAGAGAATAGGGATATGACAAAAAGCACCATGAAGATACGCAAGGACCAGACCGCTCTCCGGTTGGAGCTGAAGTTCTTTAGCCTTCGTCGATTGATTGGAGATAGAGTAATCATGTTTCTCTGGATTCAAAATCTATACGGGGATCAATCCAGACATAGGTTAGATCGGAGATGATACCCACGATCAATCCCAGCAGACCAAACACAAACAGGGTACCGAAAATTACCGGATAATCTCTCGCAACGGCAGCCTCAAAACCCAATCTACCTAAACCATCAAGTGAGAAGATGGTTTCAATAATGAGTGAGCCACTGAAGAAAACAGCAACGAAGATGGCCGGAAATCCTGAAATGACCACCAGCATGGCATTGCGGAATATATGACCGTAAAGTACCCTTCTTTCGGTCAATCCCTTGGCCCGGGCAGTCATGACATATTGCTTGTTGATCTCTTCAAGGAAAGTGTTCTTGGTCAATAGGGTAAGGGTGGCAAACGCAGAAATGGTTGAGGCAACCACCGGGAGACATATATGCCAGAAATAATCAATGATCTTGCCAATTAGAGACAGGTCGGCAAAATTGTCGGAGACCAGTCCCCGGAGGGGAAAAATCTTGAAATAGGAACCACCGGCAAAGAGTACCAAGAGCAGGATGGCAAAAAGGAAACCCGGAATGGCATAGCCAACGATGACTGCTCCTGAGGTCCAGGTGTCAAACTTGCTACCATCTCTTACTGCCTTTCTTACACCCAATGGAATGGAAATCCAATAGGCCAGCAAGGTTGACCATAAACCCAATGAAATGGAGACCGGCATTTTTTCCAAAACAAGATCAATGACACTAATGGACCGGAAATAGCTTTCACCAAAATCCAGCCTCAGATAGTCCCACATCATATTCAGAAACCGCTCCAGCGGAGGTTTGTCGAATCCAAACTGAATTTCCAGCTCCTTAAGAAATTCCTCTGGAAGGCCGGTAGCACCAAGATATTTGTCATCTGAACCCAATCGTTCATTGGCAATTTCATTGCCGGTACCGGCAAAATTGGCGAAGACATCCCCTTCACCTTCCATTTGGGCCAGGATTTGTTCAATTGGACCTCCCGGCACGAATTGCACCAAGGTAAAATTGATAATCATGATACCCAGAAGGGTAGGTATGACCAAGGCCAACCTTCGAAGGATGTAGGCTCCCATTAAAGTTTCAAACCTTTATTCGCTGAATGCACCTTGGGATATAAGGTTCTGACGCTTCTCCTCGTTGGACCACCAAAAATCCAAAAAGCCCAATGCAAAGGGAGGTATATTTTCCGGATATTCATACATGTCATAATAGGCAACCGTATGGAAGTCCTTGTACCAATGGAAAATCACGATGCGTTGTTGACGAAGTACCCTGTCCAGGGCAATCACGCCTCTTTCAAGTTCCTCGATGGTATTGGCATCCAGAATATAGGTTATGATTTCGTCAACTGCCGGATTGGCAAAGCCTGTATCATTGAAAATCCCATCCACATATTCCGAACCCAGATATTGTCTCAGAGCACCGCCCGGTTCAAAACTAATGGGAAAGTTGGTTGTAATGATATCGAAATCACGATCCTTTTCCCTCTGACGGAGCTGGGCTGGATCGATCTTCTGGAGGTAGGCATCAATTCCCAACTGTTTCAGATTCTCTACAAAGGGTTGAATAATTCTTTCAAAAGTTGCTGATGCGGTCAGGAATTCAATCTCAAGCTGCTGTCCGCTTGCATTTTTGCGAATACCATTGTCCCCGACTATCCAACCTGCTTCATCCAGAAGTTTGGAGGCTGCTCGCAAATTCTTCCTGTCCAGTCTTCTTTCAGGGTCGGAGGCAGGCGAAATTACGGGCTCTTCGGTAAATATTTCCTCATCCAGCATATCTCTGAGAGGTTCCAGTACAATCAATTCTTCTGATGATGGCAAGCCCTCCGCCTTGAGATGGCTGTTCTCCCAGTAGGCATCAATTCTTTTATACAAATCATGAAAGGTTGTTGCATTGGTCCATTCATAATTGAACATCAGGGAAATGGCTTCCCTCACCCGAATATCCTGGAACTTTTCCTTTCTCAGATTGAAGGCAAAGCTCTGACCATTCGGAAGGCTTCCATCCGGGATTTCATCCTTGACAACCCAACCTTTTTCAATTGAGGGGAAATCATATCTGGTTGCCCAGTTTTTAGAAATATATTCGGGTCTAAAGGTCGTTTCACCTGCCTTGAATCCTTCAAAAGCGGCTTCCTGATCAGCAAAGTAATCAATCCGTATACGGTCGAAATTGTTTCGTCCTATCATGGTGGGGATGTTTGCTCCCCAATAATCCGGGTTTCTTCTATAAACCAAACTCTTGTTTACGTCCATGGTTTCGAGTACATATGGGGACGATCCCAACGCTGGTTCCAATCTGGATTCATCAAGTTTTGCACCAGTATCCTCAAACCACTTTTTGGAGAAAATTGGTAATCCGCCAATCAGGGTAATGTCATTTCTAGTCGAACGATCGGTTGAATTAAAAGTGAATTTTATCTTGTAGGGTGAAAGGATTTCTGCTGAAACTACAGCCTTGCCCAATTCGGACTTGAAAGAGGCCAATCCCTCTTCCAGAAGCAGTTCATAACTGAACATCACATCTTCAGCGGTCAGTTCGGATCCATCGGAAAACCTTGCTTCGGGTCTAAGATTATATATTACCCAGGTTCGATCTTCAGGATATTCTATGGTTTCAGCCAGCAAACCATAAACCGAACTTACCTCATCGGCACTGCCTTCAAGCATGGATTCAAAGAAAATAGAAGAAAGGGCCCCCGATTGTCCCTTGCGGCTATAGGGATTCATGGAATCAAAATTGCCGTAGGTTGCGATGGAAATCTCCCCACCTTTGGGAGCTGCTGGATTTACATAATCAAAATGTTGAAAATCACTGGGGTATTTCAAATTACCGAATTTAGATATACCGTGGGAAACAATTACATTTTGGTCTTCACTTGCGAAAGAAAAAGTTGTTCCAGCTACTGAAACAATAGTGGATATCAATAATGCCTTAATACCCTTACTCAAGTAGTTCATTTTCAATTTTCCTCCATTCCTATTTCTATGAGGTTTCTGGGATAGTGTAAACATTTTGAATGGAAACACCTTACAATTTTTAGTTAACTTGTGAATTATGGATTAGGACCATAGTGATTTGTAAGAACAACCCAGCCCGGATACAATTTTTCAGGTTGTTTGATACAAGGTCAAAGCCAAAGTATGTTTCAGAGTGAGTATAAAAACTTATTGTGATGACTCAATCAGATATGCTATCAGGTTAGCTCTATCTTTATCCTTCTTCAAACCTGCAAAAACCATCTTTGTTCCGGGTACGTATTTTTTTGGATTAACCAGAAAATCACTTAATTGCTGAACTGTCCAATTGCCCTCAAACTCGGCCATGGAAGAAGAATATTTGAAATCCGAAACAGCGCCCACAGGCCTGTCGATAATTTGGAAAAGGTGTGGTCCTACGGAGTTTTGACCATCTTCAAGTTTATGACATGCCTGACATTTCGTAAATACTCGTTGCCCCTTGGTGACATCTGCTGAAGCCAAAAGTTCAGTAATATCAACCGGTTCTGCCTCAACCTCAGAGTCTTCCACTTCTTCCAATGCCACCAACTCAACAACACCAGGATTGTGGCTTTCGACATGATATATTGACTCGGCTGCCCATATACCAAATAGAAAAAACAGCATTGCCCCGCAAAGAGCTGCCACTATTTTGGTTGAGGTCATTGTATCAAGCATTAAATGATCCAAATTTTAGAAATTATTATTTGCAGTCCTATGTAATGTAACTGCACCCAAATATGCAATATCTAGTGAAATTTCTAGATTGGAAAATATAGAAAAATGAGTGTTTAAGTTGAAAAAAATAATTTCATTCCAAGGAGAGTTGGGAGCCTATTCCCATGAGGCATGTCGTCAGGCACGTCCAGATTGGGACTATCATCCTTGTATTTCATTTGAAGATGCCATTTCGGCAGTGTTGAACGATACAACCGATGAGGTAATGCTTCCCGTTGAGAACTCTATTTATGGCAGGGTTGCAGATATACACAAACTGCTGCCGGAATCAGGACTTTTCATCAATGATGAGGTTTTTGTAAGGATTGAAATCAATCTCATGGTCCTTCCAGGCACTTCCCTGGAAGAGGTAAAATACGCCTACAGTCATCCTGTACTCCTTGGGCAATGCAAAAATTTCCTCAAGCAGCATAATATAATCCCTTTGACCTCTGTTGACACTTCAGGTTCAGCAAGGTTGATTGCAGAAAAAAAAGATCCCTCTTACGCAGCCTTGGCTTCCAACTTGGCAAGCCAAATTTTCAAATTACAGATCATCCGCAAGAACATTGAAGATGCCCATTCTAACCGAACCCGGTTCATTATCATGTCCAAAAACAAAAAATGGGAAAGAAGAAGTGAAAGCATGATGACCTCTTTTGTCTTTGCGGTTCGAAACATTCCGGCCGCCCTATACAAAGCCATGGGAGGTTTCGCTACCAACAATGTAAATATGGTCAAGCTTGAAAGCTACATGGTTGGAGGTTCTTTTAATGCAACTCAATTTTTTGCAGAAATTGAGGGCCATCCCGAGGATAAAGGTGTAAAACTGGCATTGGAAGAACTGGAGTTTTTCACTGATTACCTGGAAATTATCGGGGTTTATCCTGCCCATAAGGCTAGGTTAGAAGTAAATTCCAAATCTTAAAACATTCCTAGTAACTAAACCCCTTTACTGGAGAGAATGCAGGTTTGCCATTCTTTCCTTCATCTTCCCTGAAGAAGTCGGAGCTCTTGAAGCAGTATAACCATTTGGAAACCATACATGCCTAGTTCACCTTGATCAAGGGCCACAACATTCAAACCTGAGGACATTAAGTGCGCCCTATTGTAACATGTTTCATGCCTCAGTTTGAATCGAGCTGATTCTCTCGTGGGCATAACTGGTGTCAATAGAAGTCAGCGTGCTTAGCAACAGGCTATCGGGCAGTCAACTATGGGCTTGCGAAAAAAACAATGCAGAAGTAACCGTTTTACAGTTTCAGGAATCTAATCCCTAAGACAGAACGGCATTTTCCGTTACGGTCGCAATGCAGTATGGTGCTAATTGACTACACCACGCCTGTCATAATGGTAGAAAATTTACATACCATTCAAATTATGATACCTCCCAGCCATTTTCTAATAAGGAATTCTGCAATGGAACCCTTGCGAGGAAGTGAGATATCCGTCCTACTTCCATCATAGATGTCCATGACTTCTTCTCGTTCGAGCCAAATGGCATTTTCAATTTCATTTTTCTGGGGATTAATTGTGTCATTCCTTGCCTCGCCTCTACATCCAATCATCAAGGACGTTGGAAAGGGCCATGGCTGTGATGAAAGATAACTTACGTTTTCCACAAGAATTTCGGCTTCTTCATAAACTTCCCGGACTACGGCAGATTCAATTGATTCACCTGGTTCCATGAAACCTGCCAAGAGGGAATGCATTCCTTGGGGCCAATGATACGACCTTCCCAACAAAACCTTGTTTTGTCGCAAAATCAGCATGATGACAACAGGATCATATCTTGGAAAGTGTTCAGATTTGCAGGCAGGGCAAATCCTTGACCAGCCTCCATTCCTAATGTCCGAAGGATGACCACAAAACGAACAATACCTATGAGTGTAATGCCATCCCAATAATGCCTTTCCTATGGCCAGCAATTCTGCTAGGAGTGATTCCTGAAGATAGGGCAGGAGCATTCTGAGGCCCTTGAAATAATATTCAGGAAAATCGGGGTGTTGATATTGGGAAGGGTCAAACAGCCTGTTCTCGACAACATTTACGGTTAATGGGGTATTTTCCCTTGTGATATCACCTGCAAAATAATCAGTACCATTGCAAGAACCCAGATATACCCTTG
>WTGT01000240.1 GCA_011523445.1 Paracoccaceae bacterium | reverse complement strand
ATATAATTCTGTGGTGAACTCTGCCATTTATACTGCTCGACGATTTTCTTCACCAGGGATTTTTTGTTTTTGTATCCTGGCTTGGTTATAAAATTATTTTTGTTTCAGTTAATAAAATCCATCCTTTTTGTAAAGGAAATCAATAACAAATTACTAGAGGATTGCTTAAATACCCAACAAGGTTACAACTGTCTCCTGTAAAAATTTATCCTATTTTTTGGCGGTTATTTTTCCTTCCAATTCCGTCAATTTTTCTTTCAACTCGAGATTTTCTTCCCTGGCCTTTATGGCCATAAGTCGAACAGCCTCAAATTCTTCCCTGTTGACCAACCCTTGTCTGGCCATTACTCTTTCCACCAAACTGCTCACTGCCGTTTCAAATTCCTTCGTTGCATCCTGTGCTACTCCCGCAGCATTTGTCATCAGTTTGGCAAAATCCTCAAAAATACTTTTTCTTGATTGCATATACTTTCCCTCTTTCTGTTCAAATTAACTCGAGTTTGCTGATAATATCCCTTTGGTGAAATTTAATCAAATGGATTTTATCAAACATTTAGAGGCGAATTTATAAACTAAAACCGCACCCCGAAAATATTCCAGAATGATACCTACAATCATCTTACCATACATTAGTCCTGATCTTATTTCAATTGAATTGTACGGGTTGGATCTGGCAATTCGCTGGTATGCCCTTTCCTATATTATCGGTTTTCTCATTGGGTGGCGTTGGTTCATAATATTCATGAAAAAACCAGCCCTTTGGCCAAACGACAAACCACCTCTTACACCAGAGCAACCAGAACAATTGCTGACATGGATCATTATCGGTGTCATCATTGGAGGTCGGTTGGGATATGTTATTTTCTACCAGTTGGGATTTTTCCTAGAAAATCCATTAGAGATATTCAAGGTATGGACGGGTGGAATGTCCTTTCATGGGGCTTTTGTCGGATTAATCATTGCCACCATTTTGTATTGTAAAAGAACAAATTCTCCTCT
Source organism: Paracoccaceae bacterium (assembly GCA_011523445.1). Taxonomy (GTDB): domain Bacteria; phylum Pseudomonadota; class Alphaproteobacteria; order Rhodobacterales; family Rhodobacteraceae; genus MPNP01. Next base: position 1,719 of record WTGT01000240.1, on the reverse strand, counting down.
CGGTAGTGTTTCCGATACGATTTCCATAACGGTTACCCCGGGTCTCTTTCTGGGAAGGGTGGCTAATTTCATCAATATGGAACTTTATGGCCGACCAACCGTCATCAATTGGGGGGTGGTTTATCCTGGTGGACCGGCAGCAATTTGCCCGGATACATGGCTAGGTGTCTGTTCCCGACATCCTTCCCAGCTTTATGAGACCTTACTGGAGGGCTTGCTGCTTTGTTTCTTGCTGTCCTATCTTGTATACAGAAAGGGTTATTTCAAAGTTCCCTGGAGAATTTCGGGCTTGTTTTTCCTAGGCTACGGTTTGGCCAGAATATTTGTCGAATACTTCCGGGAACCTGATCCCCAGTTTGTTTCAGGTGACAATCCCCTCGGTTATGTCATTCAAATTTCGGACTGGATGGGTTTTACCATGGGTCAATTACTCAGTTTTCCAATGGTAATCGTGGGTCTTTGGTTGATTTTCCATACCCGAAAGGGAAACCATGCATCCATTAAAAAATAAAATTTTGAAGGAAATCGACTCAAGGGGGGCAATCAGAATAGCCAAGTACATGGAAATGGCCCTCTTCGACAGTGAACATGGTTATTACAACAGGTCCAATCCCATCGGAAGCGAGGGTGCATTTATAACGGCACCTGAAATAACACAAGTCTTTGGTGAGTTGATTGGTCTCTTCATGGCACAATATTGGATTGATTGCGGGCAATTCAAGCCAGTTACATTGTTGGAACTGGGTCCTGGTAAGGGAACCTTGATGTCAGATCTGCTACGAAGTTCCAGAATTGTTCCCGGTTATCTTGATTCCTGCAATTTGTGTTTATTGGAAAGAAGTCATTCACTCAAAGAGCAGCAAAAGAAAAATTTGCAAGATGCCAACCCCACTTGGCTGGATTCATTGGATGATCTTCCTGATCAACCAGTTTTTGCATTGGCCAATGAATTCTTTGATGCCTTGCCAATCAGACAATTCTTGAGGGGCAAACAATATTGGCAAGAACGATTGGTTGGAAAATCAGGGGACAGTTTGCAGTTTGAATTATCCCCGGAATTCGAATTCCAGCCATTAGAGGCAAGATTAAAGGATACAAGAGAGGGAAATATTGTCGAAGTCAGACCGGGTGCTCTTGATTTTATCCAGGGTATTCTCGATAAGATAAAAAAACATGGGGGTTTATTCTTGATTATCGATTATGGAGAAAGCGAATCACTTGGTGATACCTTCCAAGCCCTGGAAGCGAACCAATATGCCGATCCGCTGGCAAATCCTGGCTCAGCCGATTTGACTTCCCATGTCGATTTTGGTGCACTCGTAAAGGATATTAAGGGTGTTTCGGTTTCTCCCCTATTGGGTCAGGGAAAATTTTTGCAAAATCTAGGTATCCTTCAAAGGTCCCAAATTCTTGCCAAAAACCTTACGGGTGAAGAACTGGAGATACACCGAAAAGCAATTGACAGGTTAATCTCACCACATCAAATGGGGGACCTCTTCAAGGTCCTGGCAATCTATGCAAACAGGCAGCCAGTACCACAGGGACTTCACTAATGTCACCCCATTTTATTACCTCAAAATTGCTTGAGCCGAAAAAGCATGGCTTTTTCACCAGAAAGAACGGAGTTTCCAAAAGACCATTTCAAAGCCTGAATTGCGGACTAAATTCACACGATGACAAAACCAAGGTTGTCAAGAACAGACACCTGATAGAAAAAAC
>WTGT01000171.1 GCA_011523445.1 Paracoccaceae bacterium | reverse complement strand
CCTGGCTTCAACAGGTCGACTTGAATACTTTCACAGTCTCATTTGCCATGGAGGATGATCTATTATGGGAATCAAGCATCATAAGCCCATCTTGCGCAGCGACAAAACAACATACCGGGTGCAACTGGCAGTCCGAAATGAGGGGCTTTTCTATTTGAGTGCCCTGAACCAGATCATCTCATGGTACGGCAAGCCACTGACGATCAGGATTGACAATAGCCCGGAATATATCAGTGCCACGCTTCAGAACTAGGCTGAGAGGGCTGGGATTACCAGACATCTAGACTTAGTTTTTCTGCGTAAATTTTATGGCAAATTTGGTTTGATGAACTCACAAAAAATTGTAACTTTCAGTTAACTGTCCAACCCTAATTACAAAATTAACATCAAAGGAGTCGCATATGAATACTCATCAACACTCCCATTTCCATACTGGTGTTGGAACCGCCGACCGTCTGGTCGCCGACGCATTGGCACAAGAGAAAACACGTCAGCAAGATCAGATTGAATTGATTGCGTCAGAGAATATCGTAAGTCGCGCCGTTTTGGACGCACTTGGTCATGAGATGACCAATAAGACACTTGAGGGATATCCAGGTAAGCGTTTTCACGGTGGTGGCAGGTTTGTTGACATTGTAGAACAGGCAGCAATTGATCGTGCCAAGGCATTGTTTGGTTGTAGCTATGCTAATGTACAGCCGCATTCCGGCAGTCAAGCGAATCTTGCCATCTTTTTCTTGCTTTTAAAGCCTGGTGATAGAGTTTTGTCTCTTGACCTAGCTGCGGGAGGTCACCTGAGCCACGGACTTAAAGCAAACTTATCTGGTCGCTGGTTTGAATCCCACCACTACGGCGTCAACGCAACCAGCGAAGTCATTGACTATGACGCGCTTGAAGCCCGAGCAGAGGAAGTTAAACCGAAGTTGTTAATTGCTGGAGGTTCTGCATATCCACGTCAGATTGATTTTGCGCGTATGGCTCAAATTGCCAAAAATGTTGGGGCTTGGCTGCATGTCGATATGGCACATGTTGCAGGTCTTGTAGCAGGTGGTGTATACCCCTCTCCGATCCCACATGCGGACATCGTAACATGTACAACAACAAAAACACTCCGTGGTCCCCGTGGTGGCCTGATTCTAACCAACAATGAAGACTGGTTTAAGAAATTGGAGTCCGCTGTTTTTCCTGGTGTCCAAGGTTCTATCCACACACAGGTTCTTGCTGCCAAGGCTATCTGCCTCGGCGAAGCTCTTACAGAAGATTTCAAAGCCTACACTGAACAGGTTATTGCAAATGCGCGCACGTTATGTGCCACATTACAAGATCGTGGTATTCGATTGGTATCGGGTGGCACTGATTCACATCTTGCCTTGCTCGACTTGAGTTCAAAAGGGATGACTGGAAAGCGCGCAGAGGTCGTTTTGGAGCGCGCAAACATCACTACAAATAAAAATGCAATTCCGAATGACAGCCCGCGCCCACCTGAATGGGTCGGCTTGCGTCTTGGAACTGGGGCTGCTACTACTCGTGGCCTTAGAGAGGAAGAGTTTATCCTGCTTGCAAATACAATTGCAGACTTAATTGAGGCCGAAGCCGCAGGAGACGCCGATACCGCAGTCAAGGATGCTATTGCAACTGTTTCAAAGTTGTGCAAACAGTTTCCAGTATATTCATAAGCCAGCAAGCACCTTGAAAAGATGTTCAGGCACGCTAAAGAGGCGCATACATATACCTGACCTCCGTTTCAAGGCCTGTGTTCTGTTCTCGGCGACCTGTCCCGAGCACCGGAGTACCGCCATGCATCGAAAGTGGGCAGGGGTACCACAAACCGAAAATTAATGATAGGTTATTTTGAAGTTGAATTGGTATTATTTACCGGTGTAGGAGCCGGGCTGTAAGAGTAAAAAAATATTGATTCATAATCCCCTTTAAATAATAAATCAAATTCCAATATTCGGATTTTTTCGAAAGGAAATGTGATGTTGGCAATTCTGGGGCAAATTTGGGCTTTGCTCTTTGGGATTTTCCTTTTGATGGTAGGGAATGGAATCCATGGTACTCTCATTGGTATCAGGGGTGTACAGGAAGATTTTTCGACCTTGGAACTTTCCATTATCATGTCAGGATATTTCATAGGATTTCTGTTTGGGTCGAGGCTAACTCCGCACATGATCATGCGTGTGGGCCACGTCAGGGTATTCGCTGCCTTGGGTTCACTGATTTCAGCTGCTTTGATTCTGTTTGCACAATTTCCATATCCTTGGGTTTGGTTTATCCTCAGAGTTTTGATTGGGGTTGGTTTTTCAGGTGTTTATGTAGTTGCTGAAAGTTGGCTCAATGAGAGCTCAACCAATGAGAACAGGGGAAAAATCCTGGCCATCTACATATCCATTCAGATGTTCGGTATTATTTCGGCACAGGTGTTATTTAACTTTGCCGATACCACTGGGTTTTTGCTGTTTGTGATTGCCTCGGTTCTGGTTTCTCTGTCCTTCACCCCGATATTGCTTTCGGTATCACCAACCCCACGGCTGGAAGCAACAAGGCCCATGAAGATTGCCCAGTTGTTCAATGTCTCGCCACTTGGTGTGGTTGGGGCCTTCTGTCTTGGTGCCGTGTTTTCAGCATTATTCGGCATGGCAGCGGTATATGGAGCCAGAATAGAAATGTCGCCCTCGGAAATTGCCCTCTTTGTCAGTATGATTTACCTTGGCGGGTTGGTCATGCAG
>WTGT01000205.1 GCA_011523445.1 Paracoccaceae bacterium | reverse complement strand
GGTCTATATCTACCTTCGTGATGAATATCCTGCATCAAGGGAAATTTTGTTGAAGGAAATAGGCAACCTGGAAAACAAGGGCATTGTGCAGGAAGGATATATTGAACTTCGCAGAGGGGCGGGCGCCTATATCTGTGGCGAAGAAAGTGCCATGATTGAAAGTATCGAGGGGAAGAGGGGATTGCCGAGACACCGACCTCCCTATGTCGCTCAGGTAGGCTTGTTCAACAAGCCAACCCTTGTTCACAATGTCGAGACACTGTACTGGGTTCAAAGGATTTGCAAGGAAGGGCCGGAGATTTTCACATCAGTTGAACGGAATGGCCGCAAGGGTTTAAGAAGCTATTCCGTATCCGGACGTGTTGCCCAACCGGATGTATACGTTTTACCTGCAGGTTCGACCATAACTGATATTATCGAGGCTGCAGGAGGTATGGCCGAGGGTCATGAATTCAAGGCTTATCAACCAGGTGGACCTTCATCAGGTGTACTACCTGCATCTCTGGACAACATACCATTGGATTTTGATACCTTACAACCTTACGGAACCTTTATCGGTTCAGCAGCAGTTGTGGTTCTTTCCCAGAAGGATAAGGCAAGGGATGCTGCTTTGAACATGCTTAGATTCTTTGAAGATGAAAGTTGTGGTCAATGTACACCCTGTCGGGTTGGCTGTGAGAAAGCCGTAAAGTTGATGCAAGACAATAAGTGGGATTTCCCACTGCTTGAAGATTTATGCGAAGTAATGGCCGATGCTTCAATTTGTGGTTTGGGTCAGGCCGCACCCAATCCGATTCTATTGACGATGAAACATTTTCCCGAGGAGGTTTCCTGAATCAACTGTATAATGTTGATTGAATTTATCTGGATAAAAGCGAAATGAACCATTCCATGGTAATTTAATGGTCCACAAAGATTAATGTAATCCAGATGTCCTTTTTCTCGAAGTTAAAATCAAGGTTAACAAAATCCACTACCAAGTTGGAGCAGGGATTGGAGGATTTGATAGAAGAGGGGGAGGAAGAAAATCTTTCAGCCTTGGATTCAACCAATCTCCTGGACCAGGACAATGGAGATAAGCAAAAATCCGGATTGCTTGGTAAAATTTTCAGCGGTGGTGGCGATGGCGTCTCCCGGCGGCGTCTGGATGATGAAATGCTTGAAAGTCTGGAAGAACTGTTGATTGTTTCGGATATGGGCTACGATACATCAATTCGTATTTCTTCCAGTATTGCCCAAAACCACATGGGACAAAGACTATCCACACATCAACTGAAAACCCTGTTGTCTAGTGAAATCACCAGCATTCTCGAACCTGTTGCCAAACCTATCCCCCTATTTTCCGTTAAACCTCAGGTCATATTAATTGCCGGTGTCAATGGGTCGGGCAAGACCACCACCATAGGCAAGCTTTCCAGCCAGTTCAAGGAAGCTGGCAAGGACATCGTCATTGCGGCTTGTGATACCTTTCGCGCTGCGGCCGTGGAGCAGCTTGAAATTTGGGGAGAAAAGGTAGGGGTTCCTGTTCTGAAGGCCTCAGCCAATTCGGATCCGGCTGCTCTAGCGTACAAGGCCTATACTCTTGCCAAAGAGGAAGCCAAGGATTTACTGATCATTGATACGGCCGGCAGATTGCAAAACAGGACGGACTTGATGGAGGAACTGGCAAAGATTGTCAGGGTGATCAAGAAAATTGACAGTGAAGCACCCCACAACACGCTTCTTGTACTCGATGCCACAACAGGGCAAAACGCCATTTCCCAGGTGGAGGTATTCAAGAAGATGGTAGATATATCTGGCTTGGTCATGACCAAGCTTGATGGTACTGCCAAGGGAGGTATACTTGTTGCCCTCGCTGCCAAGTTCGGTTTACCTATTCATGCCATAGGAATAGGTGAAGGTATTGATGATCTATCCCCCTTCGATCCTGAAGAGTTTGCAAGTGTACTGACTGGTTTGGATCAGAAATAATCGATAAATAATTTTTCTATGTTCCCAAGTATCTTTTGAACAAAATTGAAATCTGGTTTGTTTGAATTTGTTCTTAAAGCAATTAGATTATGACCTGATAAAACTCATTGCTATTCATTAAGTATTGGTATCATGGCTTGAGATCCCAATGAATTTCTGCTTTGGACGTAGAATCAGTTGAGATCAATTGTTATCACAATTCCTTGGTCATGATAGGGAAATAAAGATAGATTAGGGAAAATATGGCTGAACAAAACAGTAAACCGGGCTTGAAAATGGTTTTGGAAATAGGCCCGTTGATTCTCTTTTTTGTGGGGTATTTTTTGCTTCGGGATAAATCCATTGTTGTCGGGAGCACTGAGTACGATGGCTTCATTATGATTACCGCCTTATTTGTCCCGGTTCTCATTGCCAGTACTGTTCTACTCTGGAAACTGACCGGAGAACTATCCAGAATGCAAATCATGACCGTTTTTCTGGTTATAGTATTTGGTGGCTTGACCGTCTTTCTCAATGACGAAAGATTCATCAAGATGAAACCAACAATCATCTATTTACTGTTTACAGCAACACTGGGCTTTGGCCTCTTGCAGAAAAAATCCTACCTGCAATCGTTGATGGGGCAGGCCTTGCCCTTGACCGATAAGGGATGGATGGTATTGACCCAAAGAACCACACTGTTTTTTCTTTTCCTGGCCATTACCAACGAAATTATTTGGCGTTTCATGTCAACTGATGCCTGGGTTACATTCAAAACCTTTGGCTTGACAGGACTTAGTTTAGCGTTTTTTGGCAGCCAGATGTATTTTCTGAGAAAATACCTCAACATGGAATTGATCGAAAAAAACTAGTTTACCGCCATTACCCCGAATTAAATCTGGGTAATGCTATATTCAAACAGATTATTTCTGCTTGAAGAGTATTTTCTGGGCTTTCTTGTCGTTTTGAATATTGGACCTCAAATCTGCAGCAACAGCCCTTCCAGCAATAACCGCTTCACGCGACCCTACCCTGTCAAGCCATTTGGCCATGTTGGGAAAGGAGGCAATATCCTGTTCCTGACCTTCCCAGAGTGAAGCCCAAGGCCAAATGGCCATATCGGCAATTGAATAATCCCCGGCAACATAATCCCTGTCGGCTAGTCGTCGGTCAAGAACGCCATAAAGTCTGCTCACCTCGTTTTTATATCTGCTCTTGGGATAAGGCAAATCCTGGGGTGGATCCATGGTAGGGGCATATTTGAGAAAATGATGGGCTTGTCCAGCCATGGGGCCAACTCCTCCCATTTGCCACATCAACCATTGTTCTACCTCGACCCGCTCTCGCTCGTTGCTGCCAATGAAACGATTATGCTTTCTTCCCAGATATTGTAGAATTGCCCCCGATTCAAAAATACTGATTTCCTTGCCATCAGGTCCTTCGGGATCGATTATTGCAGGCATTCGATTGTTCGGGGCAATTTTAAGGAAAGAAGGTTCAAACTGATCTCCCTCGCCAATATTGATGAGATTAACGTTATACGGGAGTCCAAACTCCTCAAGGGCGATCGTTATTTTCCACCCATTAGGCGTCGGCCAGTAGAATAATTCAATTGTGTTCGTCATTTTATACTCTGCAATAGATCCTGTTTTGTGATATGGAATATTTTTTATTGGGAAATGAAATTACCAATATTCCAACTATATTAACTACCTCAATACGAATTTAAAACCGACCTTTGTCAATGGCAAAACAATCCTTAAAGAAACAAACGCAAGCTGTCCATGGAGGTGGAGTGCGTAGCCAGTTCGGCGAAACATCCGAAGCAATTTTCCTGACCCAGGGTTTTGTATACGATAGTCCCGAACAAGCTGAAGAGCGTTTTATCGAGTCCAAGGAAAACGAATTTATCTATTCGAGGTATGGAAATCCGACCGTGCGGATGTTTGAAAACCGGATGGCTCTCGTTGAAGGTCTTGAGGATGCCTTTGCCACGGCTTCAGGAATGGCTGGAGTGAATGGCGCCTTATGTTCCGTCCTGTCAGCTGGAGACAAGGTGGTTTCATCAAGAGCCCTGTTTGGTTCCTGTCTTTTCATACTGGAGAATGTTCTTCCGAGATTCGGTGTAAATGTCGAATTTGTTGATGGAACAGATAATTCACAATGGGAAAGCAAGGTAACCCCGGACACAAAAGCCGTATTTATTGAAACTGTTTCAAATCCAACCCTGGAGGTAATTGATTTGAACTTTGTCAGTAAACTTGCTGCAAGGAATGATGCAATTCTAATAGCTGACAATGCACTGGCATCACCCCAGTTTTTACAGGCTGGTATAAATGGCGCGGATATCGTGGTTTATTCTGCAACCAAACACATTGATGGTCAGGGAAGGTCTCTCGGGGGAATTGTAATCGGGTCAAATGATTATATTCGTGGTCCATTCGAAGCATATCTAAAACACACGGGTGGGGCCATCAGCCCTTTCAATGCATGGATCATGCTCAAGGGATTGGAAACGCTTGAATTGCGAACGAACCGTCAGGCAGATTCGGCACTGAGAATCTGTCAGGAATTGGAAGGCCATGAAAACCTTTCCAATGTCATTTATCCGCACTTGCCCAATCATCCCCAATATGCAGTGGCCAAAGGGCTGATGACTAAGGGTGGTACGGTTTTTGCAATAGATTTTGATGGCAATAAGGATGCTTCCTTCAAATTCATGAACAACCTCGAAATCGTAAGAATTTCCAACAATTTTGGTGATGCCAAGAGTTTGGTGACACATCCGGCAACCACAACCCATCAGAGATTGTCCGAAGAACAACGCGCAAGTTTGGGTATTACAGATGGTTTGGTTCGAGTTTCGGTTGGATTGGAAAACCCCGATGACTTGCTAGAGGAATTGGTCTCTGCTATCAAATCCATATAATCGGGCTCATTTGACCATATGGCAATATTTTCAAACAATCCTACAGGAAAATAGGCCAAGTTCAGGGGAGAAAAGAATATGCCTCTTCAACTCAGCCACCCCCCGAGATTTTCCAAAATGATCCGATAGATCAGATCACTGTGATCATCCGTGTCATTCAAAGCAGGTATGTAAACAAAATTCTCACCCCCGTGGGCTTCAAACTCCTCACGAACCTCCATCTGAATTTCTTCAAGGGTTTCGATACAATCTGATGAAAATCCAGGACAAATGATGGCCAGATTTTTCACCCCACTTTGTGCCAGACGCTTTACTTCACCAATAGTATAGGGTTGAAGCCAGATTTCTTTCCCGAATGTTGATTGGAATGTTGTATGAACTGGATTGAAATCCCTTCCCAAACGGTCGATGAGTAATCTCGTGGTTTTCTGGCATTGACAGTGGTATGGGTCTCCTTCGAGTAAATATCTCTTTGGTAATCCATGATAGGAGGCGAGGAGCACCTCGGGTTCGAAGGATAATTCGTTGTATTTGGTCTTGATCGATTTGGCAAGTGCTGAAATATATTCCCCATTTTCAAAATATGGTTCAACGATACGAATACTGGGTTGCCAGTTCAGATGCTTAAGTGCATCAAACAAGGTATCACAGGCCGTGGCTGTGGTTGTCGCTGAATATTGTGGATACAGGGGAAAGAACACGATTCTGTTACATCCCTGTTTGATCAAGCCGCTTAATACCGACCCAATTGATGGGTTGCCATAACGCATGGCAAAGTCAACAAGGTAATCTGGACCAATTTCAGATACCAACTGGGACCTGACCTTGTCAGTAAGGTGCCTTGTTATGGTCAATAAAGGGCTTTCATCGAGTTGATGATTCCAGATTTTCTGATAGTTTTTTCCAGAAGTGAAAGGTCTTTTGGTGAGAATGATTGATTGGAGTATAGGCTGCCATTTCCACTTGGGATAATCAATGACTCTTTTGTCGGAAAGAAACTCGTTCAGGTATTTACGCATGGAGAAATAATCATACCCGTCGGGAGTCCCTAGGTTCGAAAGTATGATGCCGGTTTTGCCGAACCTTATTTCAGGATGGTCTTCGGGTAGAAAGCTCTTTTCATTATTCGGTTCTGGCATTTCAATCTCTCTTGCACGGAATGATGGATTTATACATTTTTTGGTACCCAACCGGTAAGAAAGATCAATTCAAAAGTCGCAAAAATCTTTCCTGAGGGAAGTGAAAAATGTTTGACATAATTTTTTTCAGCTTCCTGGAATATTTTACGTCCGGTAAAGTTTTTGGTCCTATTCACAAGTGCATTCGTTTCCCCCATCAATCTTAGATGCTTCATCAAGTCTGGTAGGGATTCATACTCAAGCTTGAACTCTAGACGATCAGAAATGGGATTTGTAAAATTTGCCCGGACCATCAGATTTCCCAGGTCCAGAATATCACCCATTGGGGATACGCGGGGTGTTGCACCATTTTTTATTGTGGTTTCACCTGAGATCAATGCAGTTCTCAGTTCCACGAGGTTTTGTCCACCGAACAATACTGCCATTATCATCCCACCTGGATTACAGGATTGCTTGCACTGAATAAGTTGACCCACCGGATCATTTGACCAATGTAGACAAAGACTGTGTAGAATCAGGTCATATTGATTGCTTGGAAAATTCAGTACATCCGTATCAGGCAAAACATCAGCATCAGGAAAATGTTTTGTCCACAATTCCGGAATTCCTGTAACAATTGCCAACTTTGGAGAGGTCTCAAAGGAATCATCCAGCCTTTCATTGAATTCCGCAATTATCTCATTGTGGAAGTAAATACTTGAATGATGGCCTGGATCAATTCTTTTTCGATGTTTGTACACACATCCATAATCAAATAGTTTTGCTACTTTCATCGAAAAAAAATATAATTCACTTTTGGGGCTGAAATTTTGATGCCATTGCAGATACAACCAAATATATAGTTCGTAAATTTATTACCCCAATTGAAAAATGTTGACGATTTCCTTTTTGAAATTCACCCGGCATTTTTTTTCGAAATAATACGAGTAAAATTATTACAGGTAAATTGCCTTGTCAGAAAGTAGTTTAAGCAATGATTGACTCTCGACCTGTCGGGTACGTAATTGGATGGTTGATCATTGGATTGGGATCATCGATGCTGATTCCAATGCTGGTTGATATAATTTTCATGAATGGTCAGTGGACCACCTTCGCAATCTCTTCCGCCTTTACAATATTTATTGGTTTGGTCCTTGTGCTTGCCACTTCTTCGACAAAACTGACAACTCAGGGTACAAGTCTGAGAGAGACCATCCTCATTACAGTATGCTTATATACGGTAATACCACTTTTTGCAGCCATCCCCTTTGTATTGGGAGAGCCGAATTTCCGTATCATTGATGCCTATTTCGAGTCTGTTTCAGGGCTTACCACAACTGGAGCAACTGTATTTTCAGATATTGAGAATTTACCTGAGGGCTATCTCATGTGGCGAGGGATCCTGCAATGGATCGGTGGTATTCTGATTATCATTATTGCAATGACTGTTTTTCCAAGACTGAGAATCGGTGGAATGCAGTATTTCATGAAAAGCAATTTTGAAACCATAACAACTGTTATTCCCCAAGCCATATCAACAGCCAGGGGAATTTCAATAACCTACCTTGCCGTGTCGCTTCTGTGTTTCATGTCCTATAACGTTGCCGGCTTATCAATATTTGATTCATTGGTGCATTCAATGACAACGGTTGCCACTGGTGGGTTTGGAAACTACGACAGTTCCTTTCAGAACCTTGGATATAAAGCGGAATATGTGGCAATTGTTTTCATGATCTTGGCTTCGATACCGTTTATAAGATACCTGACAATTTTCAATGATTCAGGAAAGTCACTCATCCTTGACCGTCAGGTCCAGGGATTCATTGGAATTATCCTGTTTATTGGTACAGCTCTAACCTTGTGGCAAATACTGGTTAATGGTCAAGGTTCCGAAATTGCCATAAGAAAGGCACTGTTCAATAGTATTTCCATCATGACAGGGACCGGATATGTCAGTGCCGATTATAATGCATGGGGCAGTTTCCCGGTTGCCATCTTCTTTTTGATCGGTCTTATCGGTGGTTGTGCCGGATCGACGAGTTGTTCAGTCAAGGTATTCAGATATCAGGTCCTTTTTGCCAGCCTTGTTGCACAAATCAAGAAAATCTATTCCCCACATGCCATAATCAAGCCAAGATATCAGGGCAAGAACATACCCGGTGAAATCATGATTTCGGTTATCCTGTTCATTGTAATGTTCTTGTTTACCCTGATGGTTTCTGCACTTCTTTTGGCAATGACCGGGCTGGATTTTATAACGTCAATTTCAGGTAGTGCCGCAGCCTTGGCAAATATCGGTCCGGGTTTGGGTGATATAATTGGCCCAACCGGAAATTATCAAAGTCTGGGGGATGTTGCCAAGTTGATACTTGCCATTACAATGGCCACTGGAAGGTTGGAGTTATTGGCCGTGTATGTCATACTGACCTTGAAATTCTGGCAATCCTGATCAGGTTCAAATTGTTTATTATCATAAATAGTGGAAGATTTTGGAAGGATTAAACGAAAATGGCCATGTTAAAGAATCCACATCCTGGCGATATATTAAAACATGAGTTTATAGACGAAATCGGGATGAGTCAGAATAAACTTGCTGATTGTCTTGCTGTACCTCCTAATAGAATCCATTCAATTGTAAAGGGTTCGTGTAGGATAACAGCTGATACTGATCTCAGGTTATGCAAGTTTTTTGGGCTTTCTGAAGGCTACTTCCTGCGTCTACAAAATACATATGATACAATGGAAGCAAAACGTTCAATGGCTAAGCAGGTTGAAGATATAGTGCCTTATACCCTCATGACTGGTGAAAAGGAATTTGCTTGAAGAAAGCAATTATAGTTCCCCTTTTTACACAAGAATCGTATGTAGTTCTTGAAAGATTTATAGCCGTTTCCCAAGGAAGTACCTTCGTCACAAATATACAATTTGGGACATAGGGGAGATCAGTGGGTTAGCCATCAAACCAAACAAGGTTTTGGCTCCAAGAAAGTAAGGAGCCATATTGGGATTGAATTATCTTGTTATTGGCTTACAAGAATCCCGAAAATCCTTCCTAATAATCACCTGTATTGAGGAAAGATTGTTCAATGGCTTCGAGAAACGATTGAGCTGAGGAACTGGGAGACAGCAACAGAAAACTTTCATCGGATTCTCGGACCAGAACCGAACTGAGGTGTTCCATAACGGTTCTGGCACATTTTCCTACGGGGAATTGATTCAGATCAAGGGGGCAAATTCTTTCCATGGCCTGAATAATGTCAGGTCCGGTCAGTCTGATCTGGCACCAATTGTCGGTTTGATCTGTAATATAGCCTGTATCACCCAATTTTTCCCGAACTGTTAACTCCGGATAGAGCCCAGCACGCTCGAAGAGGGCAAAAACTTGGTCAGGACTCATCCACAGAAACAAAAAATCCCTGTTTGTAGAAAAAACAGAATGCTCGGGTTCAGGTGGGTATGTGCCAAAGGCATTAGTAAATTCACTGGAAAAAACTTCCTCACTTCCTCTTGGAATTGCAATTGAAACGATGGCTTGGGTAGAAATAATATCCAGATAATTGTCACCAAAATAGCGTTCTCTACCCCAGAGAAATGGGAATGGTTCCAGTTTATAATCAGCCACGCTGTCTACCCCCGTCAGGATCATAAAAATGGGGTGAGCAGATTTCCACATCGGTGTTGTTGCCTCGGAGAGGGTCAACGGCATGAACAATTTCGCCATACCGATTCAAACCATTCTTGATGAATCCCAATCCAATGGTGTGTCCCAGAGTAGGAGAATAGGCAACGGAGGTCATCCATCCCTCATCATTTTCAAGATTTTTTTCCTTGCCCTTGGATACAAAATGAGCTCCGGCATTGAACGGCTTGTTTTTGTCCACGGGAACAAATCCAACCAGCCGGATACCATCTGGCTGGTTCAGTCCGGACCGTTCCGACAATTTGTTGCCAATGGAATCCTTTTTCTTTGAGACCATACGATCCAACCCGAGGTTAAATGCAGTCGTCTGGCCTGTAAGTTCATTCCCGGCAAAATGGCCCTTTTCAATTCGCATGACACCAAGTGCTTCCGTACCATAAGGTACGACATTGAACTCTTGACCTGCCTCCATCAATGTCTCCATCATGGAATTGCCATAGCGGGACGGTACAGCAATTTCATAGGCGAGTTCACCAGAAAAGGAAATTCTGAACAAACGGGCCTTCCAACCTCCACAAACCGTGAGATTGGCACATGCCATAAAGGGAAATACCTCATTAGAAAGATCAAAATCATCGGTTATCTTGGCAAGCAGGTTTCTTGAATTAGGGCCTGCAACTGAAAACTGTGCCCAGCCATCGGTAGTGGAAATCAAATGCACATCCAATTGTGGCCATAGGCATTGCCGGGCAAATTCCAGTTGTCGGAATACCAAAACGGCATTGGCCGTGGTTGTGGTAATAACATAATGATTCTCATCCAATCTAGCTACTGTCCCATCATCATAAACAATCCCATCTTCTCGCATCATAAGTCCGTACCGAACCTTGCCAACCGGTAGTTTCAGGAAGGGATTGGCATAGACCCTGTTGAGGAATTCGGCCGCATCAGTGCCTTGGCAATCTATTTTACCGAGGGTGGAAACGTCACAAACACCTACCGAGTTACGTGTGGCCAACACTTCCCGATCAACACTTTGACGCCAATGTGTTTCACCCTCTAGCGGATACCATTGTGCCCTGAGCCAATTGCCGGTTTCAACGAAAACAGCTCCTTTCTTTTCGGCCCATCGGTGACTTGGAGTAAATCTGGTCGGACGGAAATGTTTACCCCGAGACCGGCCTGCAAATGCTCCTATGGGTATGGGAGTATATGGGGGTCGGAAAATTGTGGTACCGGTTTCAGATATGGATTTACCTGTACGTTCAGACATGATGGCAAGAGCTGATACATTCGAAGTCCTGCCCTGATCGGTTGCCATCCCCAGGGTCGTATACCTTTTGAGGTGTTCAACATCCTGAAATCCCTCATCATGTGCTTGCGAAATATCTTTGGTGGTTACATCATTCTGTAAATCAATCCATGATCTTGATCGGGCTTCCTTCACATACCAGAAAGGTGTTATATCAGTAGGTTCAACCGATGCCTCAATGTCAGGATTCTGACTCGTTCGGAATCCAAGATCCTCAAGTGCTAGATTGGCTGTAACAATTCCGGAAAGAAGGGTTGTGGACAGATCAAACACGCCCATGGCCGAGCCTGCAACCCTCATGCCATCTGTCAAATTCTCACCTGGTACGAACGCCTGGATTTTTTCATTCCAGACAGGTTTTGTACGTTTATGACAAGTCAGATGAACATTAGGATTCCACCCACCGGAAACAGCCAGAGAATCGACCTTGATGTTTTTCCCATCAGCTAGGATTATGGAGTTTATCGCCTTTTTACCACGGACATCAGCAATCCTTCCACCCGCAATGTAGTCATGATATTTATTGTCTGTATT
>WTGT01000082.1 GCA_011523445.1 Paracoccaceae bacterium | reverse complement strand
CTGATTTTCTTGGAGGTTCAGAAAAGGCCATGTTTCAAGCACAAACCCAAATGAATGACTTCAGACTTATCAAAATGGAAGACGGAGTTTCACTAACCCCACAATACACCACAAAACTTCACAACCAATTTGTTGAAAAACTGCTTGAATGGTTCAAGCAACCTCTTTCAGGGAAACGTATAGTGGTCACACACCATGCCCCAGTCATCAAGCCAATGACAAAGTATATTGGCAGTCAACTTTCACCAGCATTTAATTCCACTGACATGATAGAAATCATCATGCAATACCAACCCGATTTATGGATTTATGGTCATACTCATGAGTGTGATGACCACTATTTTGAAAAGACCAGAATAATTTCAAATCAAAGTGGATATCCGAGTTATGTTCAAAAATATGAATGCGGCAAAGATTTCGACCCCACTGGAAAACCATTAAACATCGGATAACACTCATTTTATCGTTATCAGCACTATCGCTTGGATGAAGTGTTCTTCACTGGTAAAAACTGCAAAAGCCCCTCAAAATTTGGGTTTTCATATTTGCAAACAATTAATGTAGGGACGGAAAACAAATGGTAAGCCAAAGTGTACCCTTTAGTGCAGATGAATACTGGCGAAGATTGAGGGTTCTCCGCACCGCGATGGTGGATAAAAATATTGAACTCCTTTTTGTTGAAGATCCCTCAAATATTGCCTGGATTACCGGTTATGACGGCTGGTCATTTTATACTCATCAAGGCGCAATCGTCTTTCATGATCGTGATCCCGTCTGGTGGGGTAGGGCACAGGATGCGAATGGTGCTTTGAGAACGGTTTGGATGACGGATGAAGATGTCACCTATTATCCGGACCATTTCGTGCAATCCACCTCCTATCACCCTATGGAGGACTTAGCGGACAAAATCCGTGATTGGAGTTATGAAAGTAAATCCATCGGTCTGGAAATGGAAAACTACTATTTTACGGTAAATGCCTATCTGACCTTACAAAAAGAACTGCCAAAGGCTAAACTTGTGGATGCCACTTCTTTGGTGAATTGGTGTCGGGCAGTCAAATCCGATGAAGAGATTGCCTTCATGCGTAAGGCTGCAGATATTTCGCAGAAAATCATGACTGGTATCATGGAGCGGGCGGAGCCCGGCCTCAAAAAGAATGAACTGGTGGGTGAAATCTACCGTGATGCCATGGTCGGAGTAGATGGTGCTTGGGGTGACTACCCGGCCATCGTACCGATTTTACCCTCTGGAAAGGATGCAAGTGCTCCGCACCTCACCTGGGATGGTAGAGAACTGAAAACTGGCGAGGCAACCTTTTTTGAAATTTCGGGGTGCTATAGGCGTTATCATGCACCATTTTGCCGTACACTCTTTTTTGGAAACCCGCCCAAAGATATGCAGGATACTAGCAAAGCTCTGATCGATGGTTTGCAAGCTGGCCTCAAAGCAGCAAAGGCTGGAAATGTTGCCGGAGACGTTGCCCGAGCCATGAAAACTGAGCTTAAATTGGCAGGCATTAACCGGGAAGGGCGGGTAGGTTATCCCATTGGGTTGTCATATCCTCCCGATTGGGGCGAACGTACCATTTCTTTCCGCGAGGAAGATGAAACCGTTTTGGAACCTGGTATGACATTCCACTTTATGCCAGGGCTTTGGATGGACAATTGGGGGTTGGAGACGACCGAAACCATATTGATCAAAGAGAATGGGCCAGCGGAAGCCCTGATTGATTTCCCAAGAAAACTGTTTGTGAAAAATTGAATGTTACAGAGAGCAAAAAACATTCTGGTAGATTTGATTGCCTTTCCTACAATATCATCAGACTCGAACCCTGCAATGATCGAATGCATTGTCAATTATCTGAGTGGTCTGAATCCAAGGTAGAAATTTTCAAGAATGAAACTGCAACCAAAGCCATTATCTTTGCTCCAATTGGACCAAATTGTGATGGTGGGAAACATGGCCCGAAACATAATTGTTGACCGTACAGGTCAAAACGGGGACGATCTGGTAACTTTTGGAGCTGAAACTGGTATTTTCAGTTAATGGCGGAGAGACAGGGATTCGAACCCTGGGTACCCTAAGGTACAACGATTTTCGAGACCGCCCCGTTCGACCACTCCGGCACCTCTCCGTGAATATTCAGCAATAATAAATAATCAGAGGGGACGTAATCTCAAGGAAATATTATATCTTGTGTGCAAACGGGTGCAATTTGACTGTAAAAATTTTTCACCGGTTATTGCTTGTGAGTTTCAAAGTTTCATAAAAATTTAATATTTCTTCAGCAGAATCGTAATAAAGAAACAATATATCTCTCTTTCCAAATTGTTATCTCGATTCGCAAGGAGAATGTTGATGAGATTTTTTAGGCCTCTAATACCAGCATTGATACTTCTGCAATGTGGCACGATTTCTGTTTCAGCCCGGGACCAGATTAGCATTGTGGGGTCATCTACCGTATTCCCCTATACTCAGGCCATAGCCGAAGAATTTTCCAATTTGACAGGCTCACCTTCACCGATTGTGGAATCAACCGGAACGGGTGGGGGAATGAAGCTCTTTTGCAGTGGCATTGGTGAATCATATCCTGATTTGACTGGTGCTTCAAGGGCTATGAAATCTTCAGAATACGAACTTTGTCAGGAGAATGGGGTAACAGATATTTCAGAAGCTTTGATTGGGTTTGATGGTCTTTCCATCGCAGGTTCAAGGTCCAATGAATCCGACTGGGACCTTTCTTTAG
>WTGT01000265.1 GCA_011523445.1 Paracoccaceae bacterium | reverse complement strand
GAATAAATAGACCAAAATGGCTATTAATCGTTTTCTATCGCTTGGGTGATTTGTTCCGAATTGCCATATTTGCGGATTTTTTCATCTTGTCGATCAAATTCCATGCGGAATGTGACGATGTGCCACCAAATCCAGAAAATTAAGGCAATAATGAGCAGGATCAATTCCAAACCCTGAAAGGGGTAAATAGCCCCAACATCAGCGAGGTCTACCGCCCAGGATGATATTCCGGTTGTATTCATGATTTACTCCTTTCTAAAAGTTATTTACCATTTACCATGGCAATTTCTGCTTCACGTACTTCCCTTGCGGCCGCTTCTTCCTCAAGAGCAGTTCCGAAATCAAGTCCCATCAATTCGACTTCCTTTGGAATTCTCAACAATCCAAAAGCATGAAGGATTTTGGAAGCAATATATCCCGGCAGGAAACCCAGTACACCAAACATTATGATGGCACCAATGAAGTTACCCAACGGATTGATTGCGGCATAACCATCGTAAGGTGAACTTGGGTGTCCCCAAAGTACAAATCCGCAGATGACCAAACCGATGAAACCGGCATAACCATGGACAGCAACAGCACCTACGGCATCATCGATTTTGAATTTGTTTTCAACCCAATAATGCAACTTGTAGGCGAGGTATGTTCCAACACCACCGATAATCATGGCCTGTATCGGATGATACAAATCATTGCCAGCAGAGGCCGTAATGATTCCAGCCAATCCACCTGAGTAGGTCCAGAAAGCATTCCCCTTGGAGACAAAGTAACCCATCATCATACCTCCGGAAAGAGACATGAGGAAATTAAAGGTAATGGCACCTAGGGTAGTTGGTGTCAAATAAATCGTCGTCGCGGTCCAGGTTTCCCCAGTAATATTTCCACCGATCCCTTCTGGAGAAATCAAGGGAACATTACAGGCGACATAGAAACCCCAAAAGCCGGTATAGATCAGGAACAGACCTATACAAACCAACCATGGGTTGTGGGGAAGTATATCCCTCGGTTTCCCATCAGCAGCAAATTTACCCAATCTTGGTCCAAGAACTACCAATACCCCCAAGGCAAATCCACCTGCAACAGCGTGAATTACTCCACTGGCATAGGCATCATGATAACCAAGAAGTTGGACCATCCAACCCTGGTAATGCCAACCCCAGGCCGCATCAATTATCCAGGCACCTGAGCCAATCAATACTGCCAGAATCCAAAAAGCTCCAGAATTGATTCTTTCGATTACTGAACCAGATACAATAGATGCTGCAGTCCAGGAAAAGAGCAAAAATGCAGCCCAAAATACACCGGTTATTCGATCGCTAAGGTTGGTCCCCATAATATCGGAAACAGGCGAATTGGCATTCGCTGCTTCCCATTCAATGCCCCCGGTAATGAATGGACCATTTGGAAATGCCCAATAAATCCACCAACCGAAGAAAAAGAAGGTAATAGTGACCAAAGGTATCAGCATTGAATTTTTCAACAGGGTATGCATATGATTGCGTCGCCTGCTGGCACCAACTTCATACATGCAGAAACCTACGTGGATCAAAAACATCAAAGCTACGGTCAACCAATAATAGAACTCGGTAAAAATCGTAGTCAATGCATCAAGATTATTCCCCATAATTCTCTCCCAAATTTATCATTATTTAATGGAGATATGCTTGTTGGGTTAAAGTGAGAACAAAAGTTAACAAAATTAAACCCTGCAACCATACCCCAAGTACATCACCCAGTCATAAACAAGAACACCAATTCTTAAGAACTGAAAAACTAATTTACAAACAAAGCAAATGCTCAAAGGGTATTGTATATTAATATTGCAAAAACTTGAATTAGTTTTTCATTCCACCGTAATGTTCTCATCCACAACAGCATCAGCCAATTCTTTCATGCTATTGTACCGAAAGTTGAATGTGGGCATTTTTTCGGGAGTTTTTGTAGCACCATACCCTTCTTTCTGGTACCTCCTATAAATCCAACAATTGTCCAGTTCGAAGTGGTTTGCAGGAATGTGATCATGAAAAAGGCTCTCAGCAACATGAAGGATGTCATGCTTTTCAATTCCCTTTTGAGCAAGCTTTCCTAACATGAATCTAAAATTATTGGGGTTGGGTTTATAGGAGCCTACATCCTCAGCCGTGATGATATCATCGAATTCAACTTCCAACCTGTTATTGGATTTGCTGAAACTAGTGTTATCCACATTGGAAAGAATCACCAATTGGAAATGTTTCTTCAAGGTTTTCAGAGCAGAAACAGAATCATCAAAGGCAGGCCAGGTACCTACAGAATTGCCATAATTCCTGCTTTCATCGGGATCAATGCTTATATCCCATTCAGCAGCTATTTGTTCATACACCCTTGACAAAAGTTGGGGATATTTCAGATCTGGATGCAAGGATTGGGTTCTGGCTTCAAATTTTGCATGTGTTTCCAATATCTTATCAGGCACAGGTGTATAATCGAGTTTTTGAATCAGGGGACATAAATTTTCAAGAATACCTGATTCCCAATCAATAAGTGTTCCATAACAATCGAAGGATAACACCTTGTAGTCAGTTAACTTCATATCTGTCCCGATAATTTTATATGAAATTGTGGCAGATTTTTGAATGGATGGTCCTTTACAGTGTTTTGAATTCAAGCATATGAACAATGTTCAAAGTGCTACACTTTCTACCACAAAAAAAATATGTATAGGGAACCTCTTTTTAAACATTTTACAGAGATTCCTTGATTTTCAAAAGACGGT
>WTGT01000019.1 GCA_011523445.1 Paracoccaceae bacterium | reverse complement strand
AACATAAGGGGTCAGAGAAGTCTCCTCACCTTCCCCCCGGAAGTGGCCCCATTCAAGTGCTTCCATTTTGGCAACTATTTCATGCAACCTGTCAGAAATTTGTTTGACCAGACGGAACTGTTTTTTTTCGATTAGACGATAGAGTTCCCGAGCGGATGCCGCCAGATTGAGTACCTGACGTTCATCTTCTATCCGGTGGCCACCTACAGTTACGCCATCCATCAGGGTTTTGACTTCGGGATAGGTAAAAGGATTACCCTCAAGAGCACTGGCATCATGGACATAGGCAACCAAAGACTGCCGATACCTAAACAAGGCCCTTGCCGTCCCACCGGGTGGTTCTTCGGGCAAATCAGGTTTTCGCCAGGTAAAGCCGAGTTGGTCATACAAATGGGTTTCGTTCATTGGCTTGAGTCCTTTGTCAGGCTATTTTGACAATGTACCCTGAATAAAGGAAAGCATTCCCAAAAGCCGGCAAAAATATATTCAGTGAATTGTCCTGAAGATATTGTAAACACTTCGAATGATTTTTAGTAAAAATTACTGAAATATGTAATCAATTTCCCTAATTGAAAGATAGATTCTTAGTCTTGGTAATTTAGATGCAATATTAATATATCAGCAATGGAGTGCCAATTTTCGACTCATCAGGTCTATTTTGGAATTTCCAATTTTCTCTAAGGTTGATAGTATCTTTTCAGGACAGAACAACAGTCTGTAAAAAGAATTAAACATCAGTATTTCGTTGATGGAGTATAGTGGAATTACACAAACAAACCCATGAATTCGGTTCTCGAAATCATGGTGAACCAACATAGGGATTCCATTCAAATGGAAAGACAATATCCCCCGTCCTGAAAGATCAGGATATTCGGTGATCGGGGTTTCTCTCGGAGTTTCCTTCTCAAATCGGTTATATGCTGGACAATCGTTTGAGTCTCGACATTACTCTTGTTTTTCCAGATTTCACTGTTGAGTACCTCAACCGACTTGACCTTTCCGTGGGCAAAATAAAGACTTTGCAAAAGTAGGGATTCCCTTCTTGTCAGTTTTTCCCTTTGCTCGTCGGAATGGACCAATTCCTGGGTATCCGGATGGAAGATGATGCCCGAAATATCCAGCGGGGCCTTCCCCGAAAGCTCGTAATCCAATAATTGCTTTTCAATTCGTACCCTCAAGACCGAATACCCTTTGGTCTTGGGAACATATTCGCTGACTTCCTTGTAATTCATCAGGAACTTCTCCTCATCCGAGGCAGTTGTGGCTGTTCCCGTATTGATGATAATGGGACAGGATATACCCATTTGTCTAGCTTTTAGTGCTATATCCAGACCCAACTCACGGGGTCGCATGCCGGGGGAAGCTGGAATCTGGTTGTCGAGTAAGATCAAACCCAACTCAGAAATATTTTCGCTTAAATATTTGGTGGCTGATGTAGCGTTTTTGGCTTTCAAAACTTCCTTGAATTCGAATCTCTCAAAACTGTTGGGATTCTCCAACAATTCAACCAAAGCTTCCAACTGGATTGGATCATCTTCAATAACCAAAGCCCTTACCGGAGTTTTAAACGTGCATTTATCATCCATCAACCAATTTACCCATCAATCAAATTCAGGTTTGCTGAACCGATATTATATCCAAATGTACCCTAATGGGAATACTGGAATATGTTCCTGCAATTTATGCCGGATAAGGATTTAAACAGTAACCCTTCTTGCCAACAGTTTGCAAGATTTTTGGAGACTTTCTGTCTTGCTCCTGCTCCAAAAGTTCCCTCAAACGATAAACATGCGTTTGTGGTGTATGGGTTTCGGCACTTCCACTGTAATTCCAGACATTTTCCTGCAGTTCCCCAAGTGAAGCCGGTTTACCCCTTTTTTTGTACAAGTAAAACAGAAGATCAGACAGTTTGCCGGCCAATGACACTTCACGCCCGCCATCTACTGGTTCCAGTATCCCCTTGCCAGGGGAAAAATACCAGTTGCCGATTTTCAATCTGGCTTCAAGTGAGCTCTCATATGATTTGAGCAGGGAGAGCAGTCGTGCTCCGAGAAGTTCATAGCCCGCAGTCTTCGAAACATAATCGGTCAATGGGTCACCGACAATATCGGATTCCTGATTGCCTTTTGGTGCTGTAGTTTGTCCTGTTAGCATCAGGATTGGGTATTTGAAACCATTCTTTCGAAGTTTCCCAATCAAGTCCGCTCCTCGAAAACTTGGCTTCAATCCGGGAGATTCAGGTATTTTGTTGTCCAAGAGAAGAAATTCTATTTGCTCTTCCGACAAAATGGTTTCTGCCTTCGATTCAGTTCCTGCTTCAAAGATCGGTTGAAAAACAAAATCCGGGAATTTCAGCTGCTTGAGCCAATTAACTAGCGCTTGCCTCTGTTCAACTTCATCTTCCAGAACCAACAAAGGAATCTTAGTTTTCATTTTATCCTCCTTCAAACTGCTAATTTCAGCCAACTTGCCCATCGGGAAATCGGTTATAAACCAACTACTGCGGTTTGATCTGCAGATCAATTAAAATTATCTTGATTGGGATTTTTCAGTTAAAATTCTGGTAATCGTTTGTTGTTAATTTATATGATCAGTAAAGTGATAAGAAATTGTCGGTAATTTACCGGTTTTGATCTAGGACTAAGCAAGTTGAGGCAGACGTCCATTTATTGGGGAAATGGACATGTAAATGGATTAGCAGTCAGACCTCACGAATGAGGAGTACATCAAATATGCCGAAGCAAAGTTTTCCATT
>WTGT01000273.1 GCA_011523445.1 Paracoccaceae bacterium | reverse complement strand
TTTTGATTGGGAAAGAGCGACTCAAAAACTGATTATTCAATTTTTTCACAGTCTCGTTGGCAGCACGTGCGGCGGGTGACGGTTGGGCATTACGGTAATGGGTCATGATTTCCGGCGTCAGTATGCTGCGGTCTCCGACTGCTTTTGGCATGACCTTGTTCACGAACATGTTGTGATGGCGAATCAGATACTGGCCGATCCAGCTCGACATCAAAAAGCTGAAAGATTTGAAGTGGAAGTCATCGCTGACTGGCCAGCACCAGCTGTTGGCAATCACAAGTCGACGGACCCGTTCAGGATGTCTGCGTGCGAAGTCAAGGCCGATTGGCCCACCCCAGTCATTCATGAAGAGCGTGATGTCACGAAGATCGAGATGGTCAAGCAAGGCTGCGAAACGGTGCGCGTGACTTTCGGGATGATGATCTTCGCGCTGGACACTGCGCGATGACAGGCCGAAGCCTATATGGTCAGGAGCGAGGCAGCGGAAATCCGACCGAAGTTCCTGGATAAGATGGCGGAATTCGAACGACCAGGACGGGTTGCCATGCACGAAAACAATAGGCTCACCTACTCCCTCGTCGATATAGTGCATTTGGTGATCGGGAGACATGGTAAAAAATAGGCTCTCAAACGGATAAAGTTCGCCAGAAATCCAATCCGGGCGACTTGTAGGGTCATCTAAGTTCATTTGCACCACAAGTCCTTCAGTTTCGTGAGGCATTTATTCCAGCCAGCCACATGCTCATCGCGGGCTTCTGCCTTGGCAAACCGAGAATGTGTCAAGGTCAGACGCGTCCCTCTAGGGGCATGTTTAAACTCGACCGTAACCAACGTCTCGACCTCGCTACCTTCCCAACGCCAAGTGTGAACCAGACGGCGGAAGGGTACGACTTCTAGATATGTGCCGCAGGTGACCCATCTCCGCCCGTCCTCACCAAGAATCTCGACCAGAAATGTACCGCCGACCACGACCTCGGTGACCGCTCGAACGACCGAGGCGTTGCCGGGAGCCATCCAGCGACGTAACATTTCAGATTCCGTCCATGCGGCATAGACTTCTTCCACCGGTGCATCGATCACCCGGTGCAAAGTCAAGTAGATTTCCGATTCACTCTTATCTGCCAACGGTTTGAGTCCAGTCATCTCTATTCATCCAGATTGTCTGGAGAGGTTCCGACAAGCGTATCCAGGGCTTCAAGCCGACTGGTCCAGAAGTGTTCGTGGAATTCGAGCCAGTTGTGAGCATCTTCAAGAGCCGCCGGATTAATCCGGCATACTCGTTCCCGTCCTCGCTTTTCGCGCGTCACAAGACCTGCGTGCTCAAGTACGCCCAAATGCTTCGATACAGCGGCGAATGAGAGAGGAAAGGGTCGTGAAAGATGGCTTATTGTCGCTTCCCCCACGGCCAGACGATCAAGGATAGCGCGTCGGGTAGGATCGCTGAGTGCGTGGAAGATGCGGTTCAGATCATGTTCAACCATACAGTTGAATATAACAGCTTTAAAAAAATATTCAACCACTCGGTATAGTTTTTTCGGTTTGGGTTGGCAGAATGTTATCGGATCTTGGAGGCACTGTCTAGAATGGTTGCGGTTTGTCGCGAACCACCTGATTCTGGACTATGCATGTCATCTTCGCGCAATCAAAAAATTTTTACAAAGATATCCAGTAATCGCATTTGATCCGAAGGAATTGAAAGGAGTATTTACTTACCTGCATGGCTGGGCTGCCTGAAGTAGGAGTTGCAGGTTTCGCAACACAGTATCAACCTGTAAAATAGGATTTGAAGTTATTGGTAACCTTCTTTTGCTGCACCACAGCCAATAGAAATTTGAGTTTGGTTTCTTGAAGGAAAGGTCAACAATTCCTATATCGGAAACTATCAACAAATTCTAAACCCGAAGAACTTTGAAGTAAGTTCGATAACAGATTTTAACATACAGGAAGGATGTATATGAGCACAGTAATCGGAATTGACTTGGGCACTACCAACTCTTGCGTAGCCATAATGGAAGGTACCGATTCCAAGGTTGTTGAGAACTCTGAAGGATCAAGAACCACACCGTCAATAGTTGCTTATACAGATAAAGAGGAACTTGTCGGCCAAGCTGCCAAAAGACAGGCAGTAACCAATGCGAAAAATACCGTTTTTGCCATCAAGCGTTTGATAGGCCGACGCTTCAATGATTCCTATCTTACCAAAAACAAGAGTTCCCTGCCTTACCAGATCATTGATGGTGGCAATGGTGATGCGTGGGTAGAAATAAGGGGCAAGAAATATTCTCCGGAACAAATTTCTGCAGTTATTCTGAAGAAAATGAAATCCTCGGCAGAGGATTATCTGGGTCAGGAAGTTACCAAGGCAGTCATTACCGTACCTGCCTATTTCAACGATGCCCAAAGACAGGCAACCAAGGATGCCGGAAAGATTGCAGGCCTGGAAGTACTCAGGATCATCAATGAACCTACAGCTGCTGCCCTTGCCTATGGTCTTGACAAGAAGGAAGCCAAGACAATTGCAGTATATGACCTTGGAGGCGGTACTTTCGACATAACGATCATTGAAATTGATGATGGTCTGTTCGAGGTCAAGTCCACCAATGGTGATACTTTTCTGGGCGGCGAAGATTTTGACCTTGTAATCGTCAACCATCTGGCCGACGAATTCAAAAAGGAGAACGGGGTAGATCTAACCAAGGACAAGATCGCCCTACAGAGGTTGAAGGAAGCTGCCGAAAAAGCCAAGGTCGAACTTTCTTCCAGTATGGAAACGGAAATCAATCAACCGTTTATATCAATTGATACAGACACCAAGCAGCCCCTGCATCTCATTTCCAAACTGACTAGGGCAAAATTGGAAAATCTGGTTGGTGGCCTGATCAAGAAGACACTGAAGCCTTGTGAAGCTGCATTGAAGGATGCCGGCCTCAAATTGGGTGAAATTGACGAAATCGTTCTTGCTGGTGGAATGACCCGTATGCCCAAAGTGGTTGAAGAGGTAACCAACTTTTTTGGAAAACCCCCTAGCAAGGGAGTAAATCCTGATGAAGTTGTTGCATTGGGTGCAGCCATTCAGGCTGGTGTTCTAAGTGGAACTGTCAAGGATGTAGTATTGCTGGATGTAACACCTCTCTCATTGGGTATTGAGACCCTCGGTGGTGTGTTTACCAGGTTGATTGAAAGAAACACGACCATTCCGACCAAGAAATCACAGGTCTTTTCCACGGCGGAAGACAATCAGACCACGGTTACCATTCAGGTCTATCAGGGTGAACGGGAAATTGCCCAGCATAACAAACTGCTTGGCAGATTCAATTTGGAAGGTATTCCAAATGCGGCCCGGGGAATACCTCAAATCGAGGTAACCTTCGATATTGATGCCAATGGGATAACATCCGTAACGGCTCTGGACAAGGCAACGAACAAGTCACAATCGATAACCATCCAGTCCTCCGGCGGACTGTCCGAGGATGAAATCGAGAAGATGGTGGATGAAGCCAAGGAATATGCCGAAGCTGACAAGAACAAGAAGGATTTGGTTGAAGCAAAAAATTCGGCTGAATCACTCATCTATCAAACCAATAAATCGCTTAATGAACACAAGGACAAACTTGATCCGGCAACTATCGAAGCAATCGAGTTGGCCATCAATGCCCTTGAGGAGAACATGAAAGAAGAGGATACCGCCAAAATCCAGTCAGGTATTCAGAATCTTTCCGAAGCGGCAATGAAATTGGGACAGGTTCTTTATGAAAGCCAGGCAGAAAATGCCGAGGAATCAGCAGCTCAACCCGATGAAAATTCGGAAGATGATATAGAAGTTGTTGATGCCGAATATGATGATGTCGAGGAAGATAACCAGAAATAAGTTCCAAGGAGTGGAAGTTTTGGGGAGAAAACATCCTACGGGTTATGGTGCTCAAGCTAACCAGAGACGGCAATGAGCAAACCGGATTACTACAACGTACTGGGCGTATCCCGTGGAGCTTCAGGGCTTGATATAAAGAAGGCCTTTCGAAAGAAGGCCAAGGAACTCCATCCCGATCAAAACAAGGATAATCCAAATGCCGAAGCCGGCTTCAAGGAGGTCAATGAAGCTTATGATGTCCTGAAGGATCCCCGCAAGAAGGAAATGTATGACCGTTTCGGCCATGATGCGTTTCAGGGTGGCAATGGGGCAGCCCATAATGGATTTGGTGGACAGGGTGCTTTTTCCGATATTTTTCAGGATATCTTTAGGGATTTCATGGATCCCGGTGGAAGAACTTCCCAGCGGTCCTATCGTGGTTCGGATTTACAATACGAACTTAACATAACACTCGAAGAAGCCTATAAGGGTTTGCAGAAAAGAATTGTTGTACCAACCCAGGTTGCGTGTGATTCCTGTACTGGTACAGGGGCTGAGGGTGGAGCTGAACCAGTCACGTGTCCGACCTGTGGAGGTAGTGGTAAAACCAGAATTCAACGAGATTTCTTCAGGGTGGAAACAACCTGCCCATCATGCCGGGGGACGGGACGGGTCATCATGAACCCCTGTAAAACCTGCTCGGGTGAGGGAAGGGTTTACAAAAACAAAACCATTGAAGTAGAAATTCCCGCAGGCATAGATTCCGGACAAAGAATCCGATTGGCCGGGAGAGGTGAGGAAGGAAGCAGTCCAGGACAGGCTGGAGACCTTTACATCCTTATTGAGGTTCAGGAACACAATGTATTCGAACGGTCGGTTAACAATCTCCGATGTAATGTTCCTATTCCAATGGTAACGGCGACACTAGGAGGAGAGGTCGAAATCAAGACCATTGATGGCGGGAGAACAAAGGTAAAGATACCGCCCGAAAGCCAGACTGGCAAGCGTTTGAGATTACCAGGGAAAGGGATGCCAAAACTCAGGTCCAAAAGTTCCTATGGCGACTTGCTGATTGATCTTTTTGTTCAAACTCCGGTAAAGCTGACGCCCAGACAAAAGGAATTGCTCAAGGAATTTGGTGAAATCAGCGAAGAACAGTCCGACAGTGACAACAAGGGACTGTTCAAGAATATCAAAGAGTTTTGGGGTTGATCCTCGGAACCCCCAATCACTCCTGACCTGATTTCCTGAATATATTTAAACCATCATGATTCTGATTACCGAATTTATGGATGAATCTGTTGTCGATTCCCTTTCCGAGCAACATTCTACAGTTTATGATATCTCACTGGCTGAAGACAAGGGAAGGTTATTGGAAGCGATTAAACCCGTTGAGGCATTGATCGTTCGAAACAAGACAATCGTTGATGCAGAATTGCTGTCGCATGGACCCAATCTGAAATGCATAGGTCGTTTGGGAATAGGACTGGACAATATAGATGTGACATCATGTGAAGCCAGAAACATTCCTGTTTTTCCGGCTATAGGTGCCAATATCGAAAGCGTGGCCGAGTATGTAATTGGTACGGCCATGATTCTATTGAGGGGTGCCTATGGGGAAAAGGCCTCAGTGATTGCAGGAAGTTGGAACAGAACCGAATGTATTGGTTCGGAAATCTCCAACAAGAGACTCGGCCTTTTAGGATTGGGAGCAATCGGTCGCAAGACGGCAGCAAAAGCCCTGAGCCTGGGTATGGATGTCCAGGCTCATGACCCCTTTGTAAGTCCCGATGATGATTTATGGACCAGTGTGAAACCCGTCGAAATGGATGAACTTGCTAGTACCTCTGATGTTATAAGCATTCATGTTCCTTTGGTTGAAAAGACATTTCACCTGATTGATCGGGTATTTATAAACAAATGTAAAGTCGGTTCCATAATCATCAACACATCCCGGGGAGGGGTAGTTGAAGAGGACTCCCTGATCGAGGCACTGAAGTCTGGTAAATTGGGAGGTGCTGCACTTGATGTTTTTGAGAAAGAACCCTTGGATAAAGATGAGGGAAAAAAGTTTTCAGGATTGAACAACCTGATCCTGACCCCACATATTGCTGGTGTAACAAAAGAATCCAACTATCGTGTAAGTAAAATGATAGCTGAAAAGGTTCTTGGTTGTCTTCTTGATCACTAAATTCGGAATTCATCAAAAAGAAAGAACGGATTATATGCCCACAACGACAGATAAGGCCATACTGGATAGCCTTGTAAGAAATAAAATAGGTTTCATTACCTCGGTCCCGTGCAAGCAACTTGCCGGGGTTATTGAGTTGGTGGATAACCACGAGGAAATTTATCATATTCCCTCCAACAAGGAGGATGAAGGTATGGGTCTGTGTGCCGGAGCATATCTTGGCGGAACCAGATCAGCGATAATCATGCAGAATACAGCTCTGGGAGTTGCCATAAATTCTCTGGTGACCTTGATACAATACTACCATATACCTTTGCCCATGCTTATCAGCTATCGCGGTGAAGTGGGTGAAAAGGTTGCCTGCCAAGTTGAAATGGCCATCCATACAAAACCGTTGCTTCAACAATTAAACATTCCCTATTACCATTTCACCAAGGCTGAACAGGTAAATAGTCTTGATGGTATCCTGCAACATTCCCAGATGTGTAAAAAACCTGTGGCAATTCTTGCAGATGCATCTTTTTGGAGTTCAGCATCATGATTAGGTACGATATATTAAAAACAATAGCACCAATCCTGAAGGACAGGCTTGTCGTTTGCAACATTGGTTCACCTTCCCAGGAACTTTACCAATTACTCGACCAACCTTCCAATTTCTACATGTTGGGTACGATGGGGTTATGCTCATCCATTGGTTTGGGTGTGGCACTGGTTCAGGACCAACCTGTCATTGCAATCGATGGGGATGGTTCTGTACTGACTAATTTGGCTACCCTGTCGACAATAGCCAACAATCCAGCCGATAATTTTGTTCTGTTGATTGTTGATAACGGAAGTTATGGATCAACTGGTGATCAGCCCACCTATGCCGGTATGGCAACATCCCTGACAGAGGTGGCCAAGGCGTGTGGGTGTCGTAATGTGGTTGAATGTTCTGCCGAGGAGACAGCCACTGAGCTTGAGAAGGCTATAACATCAGGAAAAATGACGATAATCATCAGCAAGTGTCAGCCTGGAAATGTCAACGTTTCGGTTATTGATGATGATCCAGTAAACATAGCCAACAGGTTTTCAAACCAGATCAGGGAACTCAACAGCTAACCTGACATTCGACCAAAACCTGGTTTGCATTTGTTCCAAGTTATCGATTGTCAGGGAATCCAGGAGCTGATTCAACCTGATCATCCTATCATGGGTATGATTATTTTCTTGCAGGGTCAAGGCCCTTGGTAATGACACCTGGACGCAAATTCCCAAAAGGGAGGAAAAACGGGCAGTGGTCAGGCCGATACCAGTGGCTTGATGGCAGATATGTCAATCGTTCCGGCGGCTTTGGCCATGGAGTAATTGGTCTGCATGTTCATCCAGTAAATCGGTGATGTGTCGAAAAGATAAGCCAAGCGGAAGGCCGTGTCAGGTGTCATTGTTGTGATCCCCTTGACCAGCCTTTCAATACGGGACCGGGGAACACCCAGCCGTCTGGCACAGGCCGGAGCACTCAGGCCCAGAGGCTTGAGATAGAGTTCATTTAAGACTTCCCCGGGATGAAGAGGATCTTTGAGCAGGTTAATGGTCATGGTTGTTTCTTTAAATGATAATCAACGATTTCAACATTAGCTGGTCCATTTGGAGCCCTGACAAAGCAGATTCGCCATGGGTCATTGATGCGTAATGAATATTGCCCTTGCCGATTATCTTTTAGCTTTTAAATAACGGCAAGTAAGAGCGGCAACCATACCCGCGATCGTTGTTTAGTGGAACCCCGAACTCAGATTGCTACTCGATGATGAAAATTGACCTACCTGACTGTAAAGAATTGTCCCCAATCAGGCTTCCCTACGAAATGCTCCCTGAACTATTCTGTCAATAACCATTGCGCACAGCAAGATGGCAAATCCACCAAGTAATCCAGGACCCTTGGCTGCATATTGCAGGGCAAGAAGTATTTCCTGTCCGAGACCACCACCGCCAATCAGTGATATAATGACCACCATTGAAAGGCACATGAGGATGGTCTGGTTTACTCCAGTCATTATTGAAGGTAAAGCAAGGGGAATTTCGACATCCCGCAACAACTGGTTCTTCGATGCACCGAATGCTTCGGCAGCCTCAATAATTGTTTTTGGTACACCTCTCATTCCCAATGCAGTCAATCTGATGACCGGGGGCATCCCGAATATAATGGTTGCCAGAATACCAGGTGGGTTTCCAGTCCCAAAAAAGGCAATAATCGGAATCAAATATACAAAGGCAGGTAGGGTCTGCATTAGGTCAAGGACCGGTTCGGCAATCTTATACGCCCTTTGGGATTTTCCAAACCAAATTCCCAAGGGTATCCCAATGACTACACACAAAAACACGGCAGCACCAACCAAGGCGACCGTTTCCATGGAAACTTCCCAATAGCCCAGCAGGGCTATATACGCCAAAGCGGCACCGGTAAAAATGGAAACCCTTGGTCCAGCCGCTCGCCATGCAATCACACAAACAACCACCATTACAACCGGCCAAGGAGTAACGATCAGGGCCAGCGTCATGGCTTCAAGAATGGATCTCACACCAGCAGTCAGTCCATCAAATATCCCTTGTCCTGCCACGGCAGTAGCATCAATTCTATCTTCAAGCCAATTGGCTGTATTTGTATAGAAAGTATCATTTTCACCTTCCAGAAAATAGGCGCTGATTTCCTTTTCAGGGAATTCATTAAGCAATTCGAAAGGACTTTCCACGGTGAACTTGTAAATGGTTAAGGGGGCTATGAGGACAACCAAGGCCAATGACAAAACCAGGTTTCTAGCCTTGACCCCTGATTCAGTTCCTTCGGGATCAATTCGCCATCTGGAATACTGTCTTTCATATATTCTATCCGCATAAAAACCCTGTACAAGCTTAACCAGAAGGAAAAAAGCCAATCCCGTTAAAAGGACAAAGATTTTACCATCATTTAAAGCTTGAGCTTCGGCCATGCTCCGTTCGGCGGCGAGGGTCATGTTTTCTACCAGTTTTTCATAGCGGCTTGCATCTTCCCCTGCCGCCAGAGCTTCTTCCGCTTGCTTCCTGAAACCATCAGCCCTGGCAAGCTGAGCTTCCGCACGTTCTTCGAATCTTGCCCCTGGGCTTCCCCAGATTCCCCGACCCATTTGTACCCAGACAATCATTTCCAGAATAAGGAATCCCCAGAAAATGCCCCAAACGCCTCGGAATCCACCCCATATGGGCCCTAATATTGCAGCAGCCCAGTTAAAGGTATTCGGTAAAGATGTCGTTGCGGCGTGGACTTTGTGAAAGGCGTCCTGATAATATCCCGGGTTGTTTTCAACAAAATCTGCAATGGATTTATCAAGCTGTTCGTGATCGATCTCTATATCAGAGGCAGCCTTGACACTTATTCCAGTATTCTGTTCGTCAGCCGAAGGTGTCATTCTTTTCCTCCTTGAATTCCTCGTAATAGGCGAGGTTTGGTTATCAAGCCCACCCTGTTGCCACCATCTGTAATAATGACTGGCAAGTCAGTATCCACAGCGAGATCAATAATCTGGTCAAGGTCAGCCTTATGATCAGCCACAGGAGCACCTTCCAGATTTCCTTGATAACTTTCGATGGGTTCCATGATGGAATGAGCTTTAACAAGTTTTAATTTCGAGATTCCCTGCACGAATTCCCGGACATATTCATCTGCCGGGTTCATCACAATTTCTTCAGCGGTACCGATTTGTACTATGGCACCATCCTTCATGATGGCAATTCTGTGGCCAATTCGGATGGCTTCATCCAAATCGTGGGTAATGAACAAGGTGGTCTTTTGAAGTTCAGCTACCAAAGCCTTGAATTGGTCTTGCAATTGTAGCCTGATGAGTGGATCCAAAGCAGAAAATGGTTCGTCCATCAACAAAATCTCAGGATCGGAGGCCAGAGCTCGGGCAATACCCACACGCTGCTGCATTCCTCCAGAAAGCTCACGAGGCAATCGATCTTCATAGCCAACTAAATCAACCAATGCGAGAGCGTGGTCCGATATGGCCCATCTCTTTGATTTAGGAATATTTCGTATCTCAAGGGGATAAGCCACATTATCCCTGACAGATCTATGTGGAAGCAGCGCCATGTGCTGGAATACCATGCCCATTTGCATGGCTCGCATTTCTCTGAGTTCGGTATTGGACAGGGAACCAACTTCCCTGCCCAACACTTCAATTTTTCCAGATGTAGGTTCAATGAGCCGATTTACGTGGCGAACCAGTGTGGATTTCCCGGAACCAGAAAGGCCCATGATACAAAAGATTTCCCCTTTTGATACTTCAAAAGTGGCTTTTTGAACACCAACAACGCAACCAAATTCCGACAGGACTTCCGGTTTGGAAATTCCTCTCTCCTTGATTGCTTCCATGGCAGCCATGGATTGTTCACCAAAGATTTTCCAGACATTGTCCAGTTTGATCACGCTCTCGTTCATAATCTGTTTACCCTACAATTGACTTGGTTATAGTCAAGATAATCCGATTTAGTTACTTAACCAATCAATGACTCTGTCTTGGTTGTCAGCAACCCATTGGCTTGCAAAATCGGACATTTCAACCCCATCAATCACCACGACCTTGATCATTTCGGCAACTGAATCGCTATCAAGCTTCATATTGGCAAATAGGGAAGCGACATCCGGATAATCACTTTCCAATGACACTGGATAATAAAGATGGAGAGAAGCATCCTCCCAAGCTACCGGTGCACTTGATTTTTCAAGCCAAGCCGGATCGTCAGTGGGTTGGATAATATTCCACTGTGCCTCATCATAAGGGGGTTCTTCCAGAACATGCAAATCATGGATCGCAAACAGGTAATGTGGACCATAACAGAATCCTACCCAAGGCTGGTCTTGTTCTATTGCAGTTTGAAAATTGGCATAGGCCAAAGTCTCATCCATTTCAACCAGATCCAACGTTTGGTCATAGCCATAAGACTTGGCTTTAATTCTTTCGATGTTTGTTGAAGCCCAACCCGGTGCACCAATCCAGATTTCACCACGGCCGTCACCATTGGTATCAAAGAGATCAGCATTTGATGGATCGGTCAGATCATAAATACTGGTTATACCATATTCATCAGCTACCGATTTATGTACGCACATTGCCTGGAATCCCTTAACACCGTGCTCATTTCGGGTAACCGTACCCTTTTCATTCACAAATGTGTTATGGAGATTATTTTGGTTGGGAATCCAAACTTCAGGATGTGCATGCATGGCTCCCTTATCCATGGCTTCAAAAACGATTGGGTTTGTCCCGGTTTGAATTTCAACCTCAAGGCCAATATTGTCTTCAATAATCACTTTGAGGATTTCTCCGGTAATCTGGACCGAAGGCCAGTTCGGTGTACCGATAACAATATCGGCAGCCTTTGATGCGCCGGCAACCCCCATTCCCATGGAAATGGCCACTGACGCAGCTAAAATTTTTCTCATTGTTTCCTCCAAAAAAATGTCAAAATTAATATAACCTTCGAAAATACGAAGGAAATTCAAAATGCAACAAAATAAATTAACTTGTCAAGCAATTAGTTGAAAGCACAGTGATTCCCGCTAATTTTTTCCATTAGCTTTTCATTCAGCCTTCAAACAGAT
>WTGT01000153.1 GCA_011523445.1 Paracoccaceae bacterium | reverse complement strand
GGGAATTATCAATTGTAACAACCCCATGATTATATTGACTTGACCTATTATCAAGGCAGATATTCTTACAATGATGTTCTCAATCTCCAAGGCCTGATTCATAAATCACGCAATTGAATGTTTCATGTTCCTTTGGGGCTTCTTTTGGCCCAAATAAATTACCAACCGAAAAATGGAGATAACCCAAAGAATTAAATCGGTAACCAATGATAAAGATAAAAGTGTATTCCCCTGTTTATGTGCGAAAAAAATTTAAGAACTTGAATCAAAAGTCACAAAAACAATAAAAATGATGCTGGTTGATCTGAAATTCATAACTGATTTGGAACCCAAATTGTTTTTTTGTCGTAACTATTCAGGTATCCTGAGTGCCCTGAATATAGGTAAAATCGGAATCCCCCAATATATTTTTCTGCATAATCCTTTACATTTTTGTCTGTAAAATTCTAAAGCCTTCAAGATATAGACAAAAAATCTAATGAAGTTCGATATATTGACAAGTTTCATACCTGAATAGTTACTTTTTGTCTTAAAATGTATTGCAAAAAGTATTTTTCCAGAAGGCCCTATTGTAACCTTATCAATTGCATCATCCGTCAATGATCTTGAATCCGATGGAGTTTGTTATTTTTCTGCCTAACAGCCTCGGATATGGCATTTTCAAGTGAGAATTTATGGGGAATAAGATTGTTTCCATTCAGAATCAACTCAGCCATGACTTCTGCTATTTTGGGTGCCAAACCAAACCCTATCTTGAATCCACCATTGGCCAGGAAGGTATTTTCTCGGGTTGGGTGTGTTCCAAGTACAGGAGCTCTCGTTACTGATCTGGGGCGATCATGGGCCCATTTTTCAACAATTCTGGAATTTGCGACTTCGGGTACCAATTCAATAGCCTTGGAATAAAGCTCATTAAGCCTGTAGTCGGTCTTGTAAGGATTCGTGAAATATCTCTCGGTTGTAGAACCAACAGCAGTCAATCCATTTGGTTGGGGAACTAAATTGACACCTCCACCTGTAATTATGGGATGGTCCGAAGCATCGTAATCTATCAACATGGCTTGGCCCTTTTCATGGGCTACCAATGGGAGGCCGAGCTCGTTGCTGAGGGAAATTAATCCAGCCGTACCTGTTGCAAGGACACGGTATTCGCACTTCGTTTCTTCCTGCCCATTCAGTATTATCAATGGTACATTGTTGTTGACAAGGGCCTTGCGAAGAGATTTGATGGCCATTCTGGGGTTAATCCGTGCAGACAGGTTATCGGCTATCAACCAGCCGATTGGACTTCTCGGCTTCCATCCCGAACAATCAGTTGCACGTACAGTCTTCCACTCGGCCTGTCCTTTCCAATTATTTTGGGCCTCATCGGATCGCAATTTGGCAAGTTCATAACCCTTTTCATCCATGATGGGTTGAAGGCGTCCACACCTGCAATAATGTGGATCTATATCACTGACAGAATAGATCTCCTTCCACCAGTCTTCAGCCATGAGTAAACTATCAAATTGAAACTGTTTTTTTACCTCCCAGGGTTCTGGGACGTGGGGCGTCAAGGCACCAACTAGGCCATAGCTGGATGATCTTTGATAATGTTGATGATCCACAACACTAACCCGGGCTCCTCGCTTCGAACATTCCCAGGCAATTGAAAGCCCAAAGACTCCCATACCTACAATTTCCAGATCAAAAATCCCGTTACTCACTGAAATTGGACAACTCCCGCTTGATGATTTTAAAGTAACTTCTTGGTAGTATTTGGTAGAAACGATTGTAGAATAAAGGGAATTTGCCAAAAGAAAAGGTTACGATGGGTTTGTCCAAAGAAAAAGGTGCTCCACAATATTCTGATTATCTGGAATTGTTTTGGGACAATGACAGGCAGTTGCGTACAGCAAGGTTTCAAGACATCTTTTTCAGCTCCAATGGTATTGAGGAAACAAGACATGTCTTTATCGAGGGCAATGATCTCCCTACCAACTTCAAAGAAAACTTTCATATTGGTGAACTTGGCTTTGGTACCGGTTTGAACCTGTTTGTTGTCCTTCAGCTTTGGCGAGAGAGATGTCCCGATAGTATATTGCAATACACCTCTTTTGAAATTGCCCCCTTACCAAGCAAGGTAATAACAGAGGCACTTGAAGAGTTTGATGCAATCGGGGATATATGCAGGGAATTTCTCAGTGAATGGGAGAAAGGGAAAATCAAAATCGAAATTCCAAATCTTGCCTTTGAATTGATTGTCGGTGATGTAAGGGAAACAATTCATACATTCAACAAAAAGGTGGATTGCTGGTTTCTGGATGGATTTTCACCAAGTACGAATCCGGAAATGTGGAAAGAGGACTTATTACAACATGTTGCTGAAAGAACCAAATCACGAGGTACATTTGCCACCTTTTCATCAGCATCATCGGTTCGGGAAAAAATGATGAAAGCAGGATTTGAAATTTCCCGAGTGCCTGGATTTGGAAAGAAGAAACATATGTTGAAAGGGGTATTGTCCAAATAGCAAAAGGAGGATTGGTATTGGTTGTACATATTGAAGGGAAATCTGTTGAAGCGGCTTTGAACTGGCTGGAATTGACCGACTGCTTGCAGGAAGGGCACCTATATCCCCAACCTCAATTGGAGGATAACCTACTTGTCCAGGGTTCCAAGAGATTGCTGAACAGATTGGCATGGATTGAAGGTTTGGGAAGTGCTGTCAAGACCTGTACCATATATCCCGACAACGCCAAAAATGAAATCCCGACTATTAATGGCATGATGACCATCTTCTCTCACGATAGCGGCAAACCTGAAGCCATCATCGACTTTCATCTTGTTACCAAGTGGAAGACTGCCGCAGACTCTCTTTTGGCTGCTTCCCTGCTGGCACCTCACAATCCTCAGAAATATCTTGTTATCGGGGCGGGAACCGTTGCCAGATCATTGGTTGAGGCATACATGACCCGCTTTCCGGAACTGGAGATTATGGTGTGGAACAGAACCAGAAGCAGGGCCATGGAGTTAATTGAAGATTACACGGATTTTTGTGTCATAAACCATGCTGAAGATTTGCCGAAAGCTGCAGAGATGTCCGATATCATCAGCTGTGCAACCATGTCCCAAGAGCCGGTATTAAGGGGAGATTGGATTTCTCCACGGACCCATATCGATCTTATTGGTGCATTTACACCTGAGATGCGTGAAGCTGATGACAAAATTCTTCAAATCGGGGATTTGTTTGTTGATTACCGAAGAACCACGATAGGTCATATCGGCGAACTGACAATTCCAATGGCCAACGGCATTCTGTCAGAGGATGATGTGGTTGCAGATTTTTACGACATTCAAGCAGGTAGATTTGCCAGGAAATCAGATGAAAGTGTGACGGTTTTCAAGAATGGAGGGGGAGCACATTTGGATTTGATGACCGGAAAATACATTTACCAGCGATGGCAACAATCCCAAGATCAGGCATGATGAGTTTTGGTGATAACCATTACTTTGGCTCCTTTTTTGTCAACGATGCTTAAAAGGCTGATTTTGATTGCAATAAGGCGGTTAAAACCGAGTTTTTTGAACTGGTGAATCGTATCTGGTGTCAAATATGACCGAATAAAAAATTGAGCCAGAAAAAATAATTTATCTTGCTTGTCAAGGATACACCATTTTACTTGACAACATGAAAAAAAATAAATAACTAGTTAGTTACTTATGGTTCAAAGGCCTGTATAAAACATCCCTTTGGATAAATAATATTAGAGAGGAGTGAAATATGTCTTTTATCAAAAAGTTTATTGAAGCAGAGACCCTTTCGCGTAGGAATTTTCTTCTTGCGAGTGCATATGGGATCTCTGGGGCAGCTGCGATGCGCATGTTTGGGCCTTCCCCAACCATGGCTGCAACGTATAGCGACCCCACAATTGCCTGGAGTTATCGCAACAGGACAAATCCCTATTGGAATGAAATCGTATCAGGTGGTGAAGCATTCGTTGAAAGCCTCGGCAAATCAAAGGATTTTCTGACCCATCTGATTAATGAAGGTTCTTCGGAAAAATCTCTTGCAGACGTGAAGGCCCTACTCGCCAAGACAAATGGTGAGCTAGCCTTGGCCATTGATACCAATGATGCACCTAATGCCCGCCCTGTTGTGGAAGCTTGCGTTGACGCAGGAGCATATGTCTCAACACTCTGGAACAAGACCGATGATTTACATCCATGGGATTTTGGTGATAATTATGTCAGCCATATGAGCTGGTCAGATGAAGGTCCAGCTGAACAAACGGCTCGCATCCTTCTTGATGCTATCGGAGGTAAAGGTGGCGTTGTTCACCTCGGCGGGATTGCATCCAACAATCCGGCCATTGAACGTCTTGATGGTCTCAAGAATGCACTGAAAGATTATCCTGATGTTGAGTTGCTTGATGCTCAGCCGGCAGACTGGGATACCCAGAAGGCAAACCAGGTTATGCAGGGCTTTATTACACGTTATGGTGACGAAATCTCCGGCGTGCACTGTGCTAATGACACTATTGGTTATGGCGTTCTCGAAGCCTTGCGTGCCGAGGGAATGGATATTCCCATTGTGACTTACGACGGGAATCCTCAGGCCGTAGACCTCGTTGCTCAGGGCAAGATCCTTGCAACAGTGTTCACAAACCCGCATTGGGGAGGTGGTATTACAGCATCTCTGGCTTATCATGCTGCTGTCGGTCACTTCAAGCCTTCTGAAGAACCACATGAGCATCGGGAGTTCTATGGACCAACAATCTTCATCACTCCTGATGATGCATTGGAGTTCAAGGCCAATTACCTTGAAAACGTCCCAACTTATGACTGGACTGATTTCTGGGGTCCATCCAATGGGCAGATCATGTACAAGTGATCTAAATCTACTTGAAGGTACGGCATTACAACTGCCGTACCTCTGAACTTGACCGAATCATCATTATTAATTATGAAGTAGTTTTGACGCCAAAGTGTTTGTATCGGGGAGGTGAATGGCTGATTTCATGACGGTTGGTAACAGCCCAATCATAGACACTTTGCGTAATATCATTCTGAAGTGGGCGCCGCTTTTTGTACTGGCTTCATTGGTCTTGCTGTTTCCGATATTTGAATGGCTTGAGGATTTTCAGCGAGGCAAAGACCACATCTACCTTATAGACTCACGCTTTTTCTCCATACGCAATGCATCTCGTATAGCAGTTGCAGCAACACCTGGGCTGATGGTTGCCATTGGTGTGACATTCATAATCATCATGGGATCAATTGACCTTTCCATGGAGGGAACGGTCTCAGTCAGTGCGGTCATATTTGCTTTTGTATTTATTGCTTTGGGCGGAACACTGGCAAGTTGGGCTTGGCTAGCGATTCCCGTTGCGTTGGTTGTGGGTGGGATCATGGGCTTCATCAATGGGGTCATTCATGTAATGTTCAGAGTCCCGTCATTCATGGTGTCACTAGCAATGGGTTTTGTTGGAACAGGATTTGCCCTGGTTTTGACAGGTGGTGATCGCATACGGGTTGAGGATGAACTCTTTCGCTCGCTATTGACCGTTCGATGGCTAAACTTCCCGATAATGTGTTATGTCGCACTGCTGGCACTTTTGGTGGCATGGTTTATCCAATCCCGTACAACACTAGGTCGAAACTTTTATGCCGTTGGTGGTGGTGAAGAGCTGGCTATTGCAAGCGGTCTCAATGTGTCGCGTGTTCGGATCATGGGATTTACCCTTGCAGGTATTTTCTTTGCTCTGGGTGCGCTGATGGCTGTCGGACGAATCGGCATTGCAGAAACCGCTACGGGCAATAATTTCATGTTTATTTCGATAACTGCCGTTGTCGTAGGTGGGACAGCACTGTGGGGTGGAATTGGTGGAGTTCTGAATACGCTTGTCGGCGTCCTGATTGTGAATGTCATCAATAATGGCATGGTTGTTATCGGCCTTCCAAACTGGTTGCAGGATGGCGTCCTAGGTGTCCTCGTAATTACGGCGGTCGTGTTATCAACCAATCGCAAGACAATAAGCTTCGTGAAATAGGGTAATATCGATGTTCGAACTCAAGACAATTGACAAACACTTCCCTGGTGTTCATGCCCTGCAGGATGTTGATTTTCATATCCATAGAGGCGAAATCGTTGGTCTGGTCGGTGAAAATGGTGCTGGTAAATCAACCTTGATGAAGATCATCTATGGAGCCTATCAACCCGATGGTGGCACAATCGAAATTGATGGCAAGCCAGTCCGTTTTCAAAACCCACGCCAAGCAATGGATAACGGTATCGGGATGGTCTTTCAGGAACAATCCCTGATTCCAAACCTGACAGTAATGGAAAATATTTTTCTCGGTTATGAGAATCAATTTGTCAAATTTGGAGTTATCAATTGGCAAGCAATGTCAGTTGCCGCCAAAGAGCAATTGGCCAAGGTCAAGCTTGATATTGACCCAAATACCATCACAATGGAATTATCCTTTGGCCAGCGCCAACTGGTCGAATTGGCCAAGGTTCTGACCTTGGAAGAACGAATTGAAGGGCACCTCGTGATCCTGCTTGACGAGCCAACTTCGGTGCTTGCCGAAGAAGAGGTTAATCTCCTATTCCAGATTGTCCGAGATCTGACAAAGCGTGCATCGTTCATCTTTATAAGCCATAGAATTGACGAGGTTCTTGAGTTGTCTGACCGAATCTATGTCATGAAAGACGGCAAAATCGTGGATGTTGTTCAACATGATGAAGCCGAAGTCAATGCAATCCAGCACAAGATGGTTGGACGCGATATTGACAAGGAATACTACAGGGAGCAAAAGCAAAAACCATACAACTCATCGGAAGTTCTTGTCACGTTCGACAATGTTAGTCTTGATGGCGTCTATCGGAATATTTCCTTTGACCTTCATGCCGGTGAGGTCCTGACCCTTGTGGGAACGGAAGGATCAGGCCGTGAGGGTATTCTGCGGACCTTGTATGGCATGGAACAATGCACTTCGGGTTCAGTCAAGATCAAGGGGGAAAGGGTCACACATTTTTCGGCAACTGCCGGCGTGAGCCGTAGTATCGGTTATGTCCCACGGGAGCGCAAGGTTGAAGGGATCGTTAACGGGATGAACGTCTACGAAAACATGACACTCTCCCAGTTACAGAATTTTCGATACCTAGGTGTCATGAATGTACCAAAGGAAAAATCACTTGCAACCACCTGGGTTGAACGACTGGGTATAAAAACACCTTCAGTTTACAAGGATTGCGGAGATCTCTCCGGTGGCAACCAGCAGAAGATAGTACTGGCGAAATGGCGATCTGGTGGATCGGAAATTATCCTGCTTGATCACCCAACCCGAGGGCTTGATATCGGCGCAAAGGAAGATGTCTATGAAATGATCCGCGAAATGTCGGATAATGGTATCGGTATCCTGCTTGTTGCCGACACGCTGGAAGAAGCCATTGGACTATCACATACGATTATGGTTCTGAAGGACGGAGAATTCCAGAAGGGATTCTACTGCAAACCCGGCTCCAAGCCCTCACTTTACGACCTTGTCCACCATATGATTTGAGTTGTATCATGTCTTTTAAGTTCTTGAAACCGTACTTTCCCTGGATCACCTTGGTTATGCTGACAATCATTGTTGGAATTGCCAATCCGGGTTTCTTCTCTCCAGCAGGAATGATCATTCTCATGGCCGATATTGTACCACTTCTGATCATGGCACTTGGAATGACATTCGCAATCTACATCGGTGGTATTGACCTGAGCGTTCAGCAAATCGCCAACATGATTACAGTTATTACAACTGTCTATCTTGCTCAATTTGGTATCGGGGTAGTGTTCATAGTCATCGGTGTCGGCGCACTTTTTGGCACATTGTCCGGTTACGTAACTACAAGATTTTACGTACCGTCCTTTGTTTCGACTCTTGCCATCGGTTTTGTTGCCCTTTCAGTTGCTAAATGGCTATCGGGTCAACGCGCTCTCTACATGGACGCGACGCTTCGCGATAATAGTTTTGGATGGATGTTTGGCAAGACATGGGGTATTCCACATGAGTTGATCATTGCCGTGGTCCTGGTTTTCCTAGTCTGGTTTCTGCAGACACGCACGTCGTTCGGGCGTGCCTTGAAAGCCGTTGGATCAGGCGAGTTGGCGGCTGTTGCATCGGGTCTGAATGTCAATCGGGTTAAGATACTTGCTTTTTGTATATCCGGTATCTTTGCTGCCATTGCCGGCCTGATGTTTTCAGTTAAGCTCTCCGGTGGCGATGCCCAGCTTGCCAACGGATTTCTCCTGCTGGCCATTGTGGCAGTCCTAGTCGGTGGAACACCCCTGACCGGGGGTGTCGGTGGGGTTATTAATACGGTGTGCGGTACACTCATCGTGATGGTGATTCGTGCTGCAATGGTCTATCTTGAAGTAGATGCAACCCAACAACAGATGGTCTTTGGCATCATCCTCATCATTGCAATTACATTGACCATAGACCGCTCCAAACTCCGGGGTATTGTGAAGTGAGTGCAATGCGTGCTGCCGTTTTGGTCGAACCAGGACGGTTTGATGTGCAAATGGTACCACGCCCACAACCAGAATCAGGTGAAGTGCTCATTCGCATTGCCCGAACAGGGATTTGCGGGACTGATCTCCATATTTTTCATGGGAACTATGCCGCCGAAAAACTTCCAATGATTCCTGGTCACGAATTCAGTGGTCATATAGAGACACTTGGGGCTGACGTTACCGGCCTTCATGAAGGACAAGCTGTTGTCGTGGACATGAATATTGGCTGTATGCGGTGTTATTGGTGTCGAAG
Organism: Paracoccaceae bacterium; assembly: GCA_011523445.1. Taxonomy (GTDB): domain Bacteria; phylum Pseudomonadota; class Alphaproteobacteria; order Rhodobacterales; family Rhodobacteraceae; genus MPNP01. The sequence goes on along the minus strand of WTGT01000153.1, from coordinate 2,862 downwards.
GAACGAAATTCTGAATTGTCCTGAAATGCAACAGATCGGAATCACAATGGATGGGGCATTTGCAGAATATATTGCCGTTCCATCACATCGTGTGATTCCCGTGCCAAATGACATATCCATTGCCACCCTTGCCTTGACAGAACCACTGGCATGCGTGATTCGTGCAGCACGCAAAGCACAAATCACATTCGGTGAATCGGTCGTTGTGATTGGTGCAGGCCCCATTGGCAATCTTCATGTTCAACTCTTGAGAGCAATCGGGGTGGCGCCGATTATCGCTTCTGATATTTCCCCGAAACGCATAGCCATGGCTAAGACCGTCGGAGCCGATTTCGCTGTCCTTCCACAAGATCTCAACGAAACCGTGATGATGGCAACAGAAGGGCGTGGAGCCGATTTTGTGATTGAAAGCGTAGGTGATCCATCTCTCTATGTCGACGCCAAAGCGCTACTTCGCAAAGGCGGACATCTTGTTGCCTTTGGCCTCACTGGCCCGGGTGAAACGCTTGAACTTGATATCCTGCAGACGATTCTTGAGGAAAATTCAATCAAGGGGTCTGTTGCGGGAATGGGACAAGATATGCACGATGCGGTGACACTTCTTTGTCACAATCGGATCAATACCGAACCCTTTATCGGAGCAAATTACGCCCTCGAGGACATTCAGAACGTTTTCGAAACCATCAACGAAAGGCCGCAAGATCTCAAGACTCAAATCGTAATGTAAACCAAGGGGAAAGTATGATAAAAACCGAACTCTACACTTCAAGACCACAGGGCAAGATTCCCAACAGCCGATTTCCACTTCTTGTGCACCGGAATGCAATTCCCGGTGGTGGAGCCGAATCTGTCAAGGCACGATTTCGTGAAAATGGCTGGTTGAACAACTGGGACTACCCAGGCATTTATGATTATGCGCATTTTCACTCAACAACCCATGAGTGTTTGGGATGCGCTGCTGGCTGGATGACATTCAGTCTTTCCGTTGGTGATGGCGGTTGGACACGCGTTCAGATCAAGGCTGGGGATGTGATTGTCATGCCAGCGGGTGTGAGTCATGAGAAAATTGATGCATCCGATGATATTCATATGTGTGGTGGCTATCCTGATGGCCGTGATTGGGATGACATCCAGGAGGCATTTCTCAGCGATGAGAATTACTTACACGCCTGCAAGCGGATCATGATGTTACCCATTCCGGCAAAGGATCCGGCAACTGGGCTTGCCATGCCCGAATGGCATGCTGCCCTGTCTTCAGTTGAAGCTGGCTGGAATGACTGGCGAACAAGCTTGGATGCAACAAGCTAGTGCTTGATAAAGAGATTCTGCTATTGGTCAGGTATCCCAGCTTTTCGAATTTATCAAGCAGAAGAATTTCTGTTTGCTATTGCTTGATCAGGGTTTGAAGAAGTAATAAGTAACTAAATGGTTACATAAAAGCTATGAAATTAATGTCCAAGATCAGAACTGCTGAAGAAGCAGTAAAACTTATTCAGGATGAAGCCGTTGTGGCTGTGAACTCCTCAAGTGGTTTATGTTGTCCAGATTTTATTTTAGAGGCTCTGGGGAGACGATTTGACAAGGAGCACCACCCTCAAAACCTGACAACAATACACCCGATTGCAGCAGGTGATATGTTCGGAACCAAGGGAGTTGATCATATTGCCAAAAAGGGACTATTGGGCAGAATTATTGGAGGTTCGTATCCTTCAGGACCTTCGAAAGCCGAACCTCCTGCAATTTGGAATATGATACTTGCGAACCAGGTATTAGCATACAACGTTCCTTCAGGAATCATATTTGACATGTTGCGAGAAGCTTCGGCCAAGCGTCCCGGGGTACTCACAAAGGTTGGAATGGATACCTTTGTTGACCCGAAACTGGAGGGCTGTGCCATGAATGAAGCAGCTGAATCCACCCCTATTGTCAAAAGAACTAAATTTGAAGGAGAAGAATGGCTTTACTTTCCAGCAATCGTATCTGATGTAGCGATAATCCGGGCAACAGCATCCGATGCATGTGGGAATCTCACTTTTGAAGAAGAAGGTGCTTACTTGGGAGCGCTGGAAATGGCACTTGCAGCTAAAAACAATGGAGGTGTTGTTATTGCTCAGGTTAAAAGGATCATCCATAATGCCTCCTCCCTGCCGCACAAAGTACATGTACCCGGAGCTTTTGTTACAGTAGTCGTTGAGGCCCCAGAGCAATTGCAGACTACGGCGACTCAGTACGATCCTACCATCTCGGGTGAAGTCAACCTTGATATTGATACCCTGGAACAAATCCCATTTGATGCAAGCAAAGTCATTGCCCGTAGAGTCGCCCAAGAGCTCAGAGAAGGTTGGGTTGTTAACATAGGTTATGGAATTTCTGCAAATGTTCCCCGCATTCTCATAGAAGAGAACAGGCACGGGGCTGTGACCTGGGTTATTGAACAAGGAGCAATAGGGGGAATACCGTTACTTGGATTTAAATTTGGTTGTTCTGCCAATGCTGAAGCATTCGTGCCCTCTCCAAACCAGTTCAGTTTTTTCCAGTCCGGTGGTTTTGATGCTTCATTGCTTTCCTTTCTACAAGTTTCCGCCGATGGATCGGTCAATGTCTCCAAACTCAAGTTAAACCCCCATCGTACTGCCGGTGCTGGTGGCTTTGTTGATATTACTAGCAGGGCAAAAAAAATCATCTTTAGCGGCTATTTTAACGCTGGTGCAAAGCTAGATGTCAGGGAGGGCAAGCTGATCATCGAGAAAGAGGGCAGGATAGCTAAATTTGTAACTGAATTAGATCAGATATCGTTTTCTGGCAAAAGAGCTCAAGAGCAGGGACAGGAAATTACATTCTTGACGGAAAGGTGTGTAATCA
>WTGT01000182.1 GCA_011523445.1 Paracoccaceae bacterium | reverse complement strand
CATTGACTTCTGCCCAAGCCATAAAACTTTATATCGAAAACGGCAGTTTGGTTAGCCCAAGATTCAGTGTTAGCAGCGACCCTGAAGTTCAACAAATATCACCTCTGATAACTATTGTCGATAAAATGGCTCGCGAAGGAGTATTGCAAGTTTGGCCCCGACCACCGGTACCTGAAATTGTAAGTATCATTGATATTGCTGGGGAAGAATTGCATGATATGCTACTTGGTCAAAAAACCGTTTCAACAGCATTGAGAAATGCCCAAAACCGTTCTGATGCCTTAATGCGGGAAAATGGTCACTATTAGAGTGATTATTGGGGAGAAATTTGCAGACCACAGCCTTATTTTGGAATGAACTATATTTTCATGTCTTGACAATTGCTCAACCTCCTCTGGACCAGAAAGACCCTCACGATATGCCTGATGACATTGTGTCTTGGCCTTACATCTTCATTGCGGTAACTTTGGACAATCTGTATGGGAGTCTTGTCGATCAGTGGTGATCTCTTGGTGCGGACGAACATTATGATATCTTTTTCTTGAGTAGGCCTTAAGTTTTTGCCAATTGTAAGTAAATATATAATGAGGCTCTACAAACTGTTTGTTAGGTTGGCCGACAACTGCAAACCCGATGGAATGGGGTTGCAGGGAAAGGGAAAGAGATTAAATCAGGACAAAAGTGTCAAAGTCGGGAGTAAACAAAGTATACTTCAATAGATTTCCACTGGGCTTGATTTATTTTCAGGTTCTACCGAATAGCCTCTCGATATCTGCCAGTTTCATTTCGATGTAAGTTGGTCTCCCATGGTTGCATTGGCCCGAATGTGGTGTCTTTTCCATTTCTCGCAACAATTCATTCATTTCTGGTATGGTCAGCGTTCTGCCAGCCCGAATGGAGCCATGACAAGACATTCTGCTGATAACCTCGTTTATCTTTTGTTCAACGATATTGGTACTGTTCTCCTCGATTAGTCCTTCGAGAATGTCCTGCAACAGGGACTTGACATCCGGGTTTCCAAGCAGGGAAGGAATTTCCCGAACACAAATTGCTCCCTGTCCGAATTCCTCTACAACCAATCCCAGTTGGGCCAATTCATCCTTGATTTCGATTATCAATTCAACCTCAGAAGTAGCAAATTCGATTATTTCAGGAACAAGCAGTCTTTTTGTCTCTGATCTTTTCTCGACAAATTGTTTTTTCAATTTTTCATATACCAATCTTTCATGCGCTGCATGCTGATCAACAACGATGATTCCATTCGGGGTTTGGGAAACTATGAATTTCTTGTGGAACTGGACTATCGCTGCCCCCAGAGGGTACTGGTAATCATTTTCCGATTCTACCAATGAGCTTGTAATTGAAGGTAGTGCATTTTCCAGCCAGGGTGGAAACTCATCCAGTTTATTCATGCCATCACTTACAGAATCGTCACCTTGCACTGAAATCGTCCTGTTTTCAGTAGTTATTTGCCCCTGTCGGTAATTGTCCAATCCAGATCTGGCTTTTCCCAATAATTGGGAAGATATGGCTGGTGCCGATCGATGCCCCTCCCTCTGAAGCCCCTCATGAATTGACTTCACGATCAGGGCACGGATCAAGCCCGGGTTACGAAACCGGACTTCGGCCTTTGTAGGGTGAACATTAACATCAACTAGATCAGCAGGATACGTCAGGTATAGAACGACAAGTGGATATTTGTTTTTAGCCAGATGGTCGACATAAGCTCCTCGCAAGGCGCCTTGTAACAACCTGTCTTTCACCGGACGGCCATTTACAAAAAGGAATTGGCTATTTGATATTCCTTTTGTGAAGGTAGGCAGGGAACAAAATCCAACTATTTCTGCTTCTTCAATCTGGTAATTTACCTTAAAGGAGTTTTCTGCGAATCCTTTATCTAGCAATCGATTAAGGCGTTCTTTTGTTGGCAGTTTCTCTGCTCCAAGATGCGGTTCCAGAGAAAAGACCTTTCTTTGCCTTCCTTCCGGATATTGTTCAATCAACGTAATTCCTACTTCTGGTGCTGCCAGAGCAAGTGACCTTACCATATCGGTAATGGCTCTTGCTTCAGATCTTTCAGTTCTGAGGAATTTTAACCTTGCTGGAGTTGCATGAAACAATCTTGTCAATTCAACTATTGTTCCCTTGCTCAAGGCAGCTGGTTTGATATCAGAAACAACACCTGCATCAACTCTGATGTTAAAAGCGGATTCACTTCCCTCTAGCCTGGAAGTAATCGAAAGGGAACCAGCAGCCCCCATGGAGGGTAGGGCTTCACCCCTAAAACCGAGTGTCTTGATATCATCCAAGTTGAGATCGGTTATCTTTGAGGTTGCGTGTCTTTGAATGGCAAGGGAAAGGTCCTCTTGGGCAATTCCAATTCCATCATCCACTACTTTGAGAATGGATTTACCCCCTTCAGAATAAATCACTTCAATTTGGGTTGCACCTGCGTCAATAGAATTTTCCACCAATTCCTTTACAGCAGATGCCGGTCGTTCAATTACCTCTCCAGCTGCAATCCTGTTTATGGAATGCTCGTTCAATTTTTTTATTTTTTGTACCAATTTAAACCTATATTGGCAGGGAAAATATCTTTAAATTTACCTAATAAAACACCGCTGTAATGACAAGATAAATTTTTTCAGAAAAAATAACCAAGCAGGCAGCCAGAACATTACTCAACTCGATTTTTTGTCATCTATTAAAAAAGATTTTCTGATTAGGCACTAACTAACTTCCTCGTGGTTTGGAAACACTCCCGCGTTCAACCAGTTCTACTGGTAAAATACTCGTAC
>WTGT01000250.1 GCA_011523445.1 Paracoccaceae bacterium | reverse complement strand
GAGGTAGAAGAACCCTCTGAAGGAGGTGGCGGTTTTAACATGCTCACCCTCCTTTTGGTTGCTTTGCTTGCAGTCGCATTTAAGTAAAAACAATATAAAGTTACCTGGACAGCATTTTGTCCAGGTAATTTCACAGGGTTAGCAGTTCAACGACTGAACTTGCTTCCTTAACCCTGTTTTGTAATCGGGATATGCAAGTTCATATTCCAATATTGTTTTTATTCTTTGATTCCTGACCCTTTTGGATTCGGAATAAAAACTTCTAGCCATTTCACTTAGTTCTGCATCCTCAAAATTTGTACCTACTGGTTTGGGTATTTCGAGGAGATCCGCTGCATAATCAATGACCTTGTCCGATCTTTCGGGAAGGTTGTCGCAAAGGTTGAAAATACCTCTGGCTGCCGGTGTGGATATTGCCTTATTTACTATCCCGGCAATGTCCTCGACATGAATGCGATTGAAATATTGATCAGGCTTGAGGATTTTTCTTCTGTTTCCTTTTCTGAGTTGTTCCATTGGCCCTCTACCAGGTCCATAAATTCCAGCCAGTCGAAAAATGCAGAGGGGTACCCCCAGTCTGGTTGCCAATTTCTCCCAGGCATCTTCGGCCATTACCCTGTATTTACCCCTTTGAGTGGTTGGATTCACAGGTGTGCTTTCATCTACCCAATTGCCATCATGATCACCATAAACAGCCGTGGTCGAGAAATAACCAATCCATTGAAGATTGACAAATTGATCATCTGGCTGTTGATTCAAATACTCTATGACAACGTCCTTTCCCAGTTTTGGAGGGATCGAAATCAACCAATGAGTTGCCAGCCCCAACACATCTTCGAGTTGTGTTCCAGGCCAAAGTTTGGCATCAATACCGATTTTTTCCAGAGAATTGCTTGTGTCCAGGGATCTAGTTGTACCGGTTATCCTCCATTTGCCAGACTTTAATAATTCCTTGGCAGTTTGGGTTGAACTGTACCCACAACCAAAACAAAGCATATGTTTCATAAACCGACCTGTTTCTGTTAAGTATCAATATATGAATGGAGTCCAAATCTAATTGGCACCAGCCAATTGTTTCTCGGCCCAACATGCCGCATCTGCAACTATTGGTTCCGGATCAGTCTTCAGTTTTTGGACTATTGGCAGGAATTCCTCAAGATTGGAATTGCCAATGGCATAAAGTACATTCCTTACAAAACGGTTTCGGCCAATACGGGTAATGGGGCCTCCCCGGAACATTTTCCTGAATTGACGATCATCCAAGCTGGCCAATTGCTTCAGCGAGGGTGATTCCAGCTCTTTTCTGGCATGATACCTTGTTTCTTTCCCCAATTTGGCGAATTTGTTCCAAGGGCAAACCTGCAGACAATCATCACAACCGAAAATTCTGTTACCGAGACTTTTGCGGAGGTTCTCCGGTACCGGTCCCTTGTGTTCAATGGTCAGATAGGAAATACATTTTGTCGCATCCAACTGGTATGGTTCGGGGAATGCATTGGTCGGACAAATATCCAGACATCTTCGACAACTGCCACAATGGTCACTTTCCTGTTCATCAGGTGGAAGTTCGATCGTGGTAAATATGGCCCCCAGAAAAAACCAGTTGCCTATTTTTCTATTGATCAGATTCGTATGCTTGCCCTGCCACCCAATGCCAGCAGCCTGCCCCAATGGTTTCTCCATAACTGGTGCCGTATCGACAAAAACCTTGATTTCTGACTGTGGTTGCTGCTGTATGAGCCATCGACCAATTCGCTTGAGTCTTTTTTTGATCAAATCGTGATAGTCTCTGTTACGGGCATAAAGAGCTATTGTTCCCTTGTCTACATGCTTAAGGTTTTCCAGCGAATTTGCTCTTTGTGAATAGGAATCTGCAAGCATGATAACTGAACGTGCTTCAGGCCACAAACTTGTTGGATTGCCTCTCCACTCAGATCTGTTTTCCATCCAGACCATGGTTCCATGGTAGTTTGAGGAAAGGAAATGGTGTAATCTGGAATTTGCTTCGGGAATGGCAGACGGAGAACAAATACCTACTGCATCAAACCCTTCATTCAAGGCCTGTTGTTTTAGTTCAAGCTTTAAATCAATCAAAATCTACATTCGCATAATGAAACGCTGGAAAATATCCGGGAACATGATCGGAAAGAATTGGCTTGAATGCACGTCTGGATTTCATTCTGGAATACCATCCCTTGATTTCGGTATATTCTTCTTTTTTCCAATTTATCATACCCACATAGTCAAGACATGAGAGATGGGCCGCCACGGTGAAATCTGCCAAGGTCAGCCGGTCGCCGGCTATCCATCTCCTGTGCATGATCAGGAACTGTAGGTACTTGGTATGATTTTTCAGCTGTTCCAACCCGAATTTTACCTTTCTTTCATCAGGTGATCCCTTCTGCTGTATTCTACGCAACATTCGTTCAAAAACCAAAACGGAAGTTACTTCCTGATTAAATTTCTCGTCAAAAAAGGATATCAACCGCCTCATTTCACATTGCTCTCTTGGGTCTTCGGGGATCAGCCGTATTGTATCATCAGGAGCAATGGCTTCAATATACTCGCATATGGCCTGACTATCAGCAAATACTTCCTTGCCGTTTCTAAGGGCCGGAACCTTGCCTGCGGGATTCAATTTTTGGAAGGCAACCCTTTTTTCCCAGTATCTTTCCTCCCTGAGGGTAAAATCAATCTTCTTTTCTGCCAGAACCAGGCGAACCTTTCGACAAAAGGGAGAAAGGGGGTAATGATAAAGAATGTAAGAATTTTCCATTAATCACTTAATTCAATTCAAATGGATTATAAT
>WTGT01000143.1 GCA_011523445.1 Paracoccaceae bacterium | reverse complement strand
CCTAAATGGTATTCATATACATTTTGAAGTTATTATTACACTTCACGAAAGTTCTAAACTACCTATAGTTTAATTGTTAAATAGTAGATATGGCCATTTCACAAAATGAATTAGAGGAACTCATTAGATCGGCTTTCCCTGATGCTGAAATCACCATCAGGGATTTAGCTGGCGATGGCAATCATTATTCTGCCGTGGTCATTGATGAAAGTTTCAGGGGCAAGAACAGAGTACAACAACAACGGGCTGTTTATGCGGCCTTGAAAGGCAAGATGGATGGCTCAAATGGCGAATTGCATGCCTTGGCATTAACCACAAAAGCACCGGAGTAAAGGTTATGGATCAGGAAACCAGCAAAGTATTACAGGAAACCGTCGATAGTTCAGATGTGGTATTGTTCATGAAGGGAACAAAAAACACGCCACAATGTGGATTTTCATCAAGGGTTGCAGGAGTATTGAACTACCTGAATGTTGAATATCAGGATGTGAATGTTCTGGCCGACAATAATATCAGGGAGGGTATCAAGTCTTTCTCTGACTGGCCAACCATACCCCAACTTTATGTCAAGGGGGAATTTATAGGCGGTTGCGATATAGTTACAGAAATGACCCTTTCTGGCGAACTTGACCAACTATTTCAGGAAAAGGAAATTCCTTTTGATCAAACGGCCGCTAAAACGATAAGAGAGCATAATTCCTGATTGAATCACAAGATCAAGCCTGAGTCGTTAATTTTTGAATCTTGAAGCAGCTTCCTCGGCTTTTTCAACTAAATCCTTTACCTGGTTGACCAACCCTTCCCTTACACGGGGTTGCATTTCAATCTTGTTCAAAGAGTCGGCGATATTTATGCCGGCAATTAAAATTCGGTTCTGGGGACTCTCGCTCGGGAGTGTTTCTCCAAGTTTATTGATTTCGTTCTGAAATCTCTTAGAGGCCTGCGAAACGGCACTCGCTTCATCTTCATCACACGTGATGGCAAGCTTTTTTCTACCTACCCTGACTTCTAGCAAAATGTTTGAGTTACCCATTTTATATCTGATCCAGCATGCCCTTGAACTCAGTCAATATAGATTGTAAATCCTCCCTGTCCTTGTTTCTGGAACTTTGGACAGAGTCAAGTTCGGACTGTAGTGTTACAATTTCCTGCTGAAGTTTTTTTTCCCTTGTCTGATATTCACTTATTTTTTTCTGCAACTGCTTATCAGGAACCTGGTTAACTGAGTCGGCAATCTGAGAAAGATTTTTTTGGAGTTCCTTGTTGTTCGCCCGTTCGCTTTCCAATTGCAGTTCTATCTCAAAAATTCTTTGACTTGCCACCTGCAATTTATGATCAGCACCCTGTATGATTTCCTCAAGAGCACCCTGTAATCGATTTATGTATTCCTCGAAATCTTCAGCCATGATTTGTCAGGTTTAATGTTACCAAAAAAACAACAGGTTCAAATTTATTTAACTATCTATTCTATGTAAAAACCTAACCATAGTCAAAGTTGCCGAAAGTTCATATAGGATTTGGATACACTGATTCTCGATATCCCTTTTGAAGAACCAGAGTGTATTCGATTATCCAGTGTATTTCATCTAAATTTCAAATTCACACCTTTAGATTAAGATTATTTCCCTTATTTTCACAACAGAAACAATTTAACGAAACTTCTTTTTTCTAATGTTAAATTACAGGGAAGTGATTTTATGGAAGTATCCACCTACAAAGCCAGATTTCCAGAACACTGGCATTTATCGAATGCCATCAGGGTTCTTTCAATGGATGCGGTTCAAAAAGCCAATTCGGGTCATCCAGGAATGCCCATGGGCATGGCTGATGTTGCAACAGTACTATTCAAGAACCATCTGAAATTTGATGCCGGCAATCCAACTTGGCCAGACCGGGACAGATTTATTCTTTCAGCCGGGCACGGGTCGATGTTGTTGTATTCCCTTCTATATCTCACAGGATATTCGGAAATAACCCTCGAACAATTGAAAAATTTTCGACAAATTGGTTTCCATACGGCCGGACACCCAGAAAAATTCCAAGAAGCTGGCATTGAAACAACGACAGGTCCCCTTGGTCAAGGATTGGCCAATGGCGTAGGATTTGCCATTGCGGAAGCATATCTTAGCAAGAAATTTGGCAAGAAAATAATTAACCACAATACTTATGTTCTGGCTGGTGACGGTTGTTTAATGGAAGGTTTGAGCCAAGAGGCAATCAGCTTGGCAGGCAAATTGAATTTATCAAACCTTGTCGTCCTTTGGGACAATAATGAAATAACGATTGACGGTTCGATCGCCTTGAGTGATAAAACTAATCAGGGCAAGCGGTTCGAAGCCTCGGGTTGGACAGTTCTTGATTGTGACGGGCATAATCCGGAGGTAATCGATTCCAGACTGAATGAAGCAAGGAGGTCATCAAGACCTACCCTGATCTCCTGTCGAACCGTTATTGGTTTTGGAGCTCCAAACAAACAGGGGACAGCATCTTCACATGGTTCTCCACTGGGAGATAAGGAAATTCAGAAGGCCAGGGAATTCTACGGTTGGAAGCACGAACCTTTTGTCATTCCTGAGGATTGTCTAAAAACCTGGCGGGCAATTGGCCAAAAAGGAAAAGCAGAAAGGGAAGTCTGGCAGAAAAATCTTGCCAGCTTAGGTGCAGGTAAACGCCGGGATTTTGAACGTATGTATGCTGGTGAATTACCCAAGCGCTTTACAGCGACCATTGACAGGATCAAGAAAAAGGCATCATCTGAAGCAGCAAAGGTAGCTACCAGAAAATCCTCGGAAATCGTTCTCAATGGATTGAATCCAATTTTTCCTGAAATGATTGGTGGATCAGCGGATTTGACCGGTTCCAACAATACCAGAACAGCCGATTTGGGAGTTTTCAGTGAAAGTGATACCGGTAGCAGGTATATTCACTATGGTATTCGTGAACACGCCATGGCGGCAGCAATGAATGGCATGATCCTGCATGGAGGCTTACGTCCCTATGGTGGAACTTTCCTCTGTTTTGCCGATTATGCACGACCTTCGATCAGACTGTCCGCCTTGATGGAACTGCCAGTCATATATGTTCTGACCATGATTCAATCGGATTGGGGGAAGATGGACCTACTCACCAGCCTGTTGAACATCTGAGCATGTTGAGGTCCACACCAAATCTGCTGGTTTTTAGACCTTGTGATACAGTCGAAACTGCTGAGGCTTGGGAAATTGCCCTGAAGCAAACGAAAACCCCTTCCATTCTGGCTTTATCCAGGCAATCACTTCCTACATTGAGAGTAAGGCATACTCGAAGTAATCTGACCTCCAGAGGTGCTTATGTCCTTGCTGATTACAAGGGTTCAAAGGATGCCGTTCTGCTGGCTACCGGTTCGGACGTTTCCATAGCCATGGAGGCACGTGAAATTCTCCAAGGTGAAGGCATCGGGGTCCGGGTTGTTTCCATGCCATGTTGGGAATTGTTCTCCAGGCAAGACAAGGCCTATCAACAAAGGGTTTTGGGACCTGGCAAAGCGGTACGGATTGGTATAGAGGCTGGCATACAAAACGGATGGGAACGTTGGTTGTTTGGTTTCAGGGGAAATGAGAACAGATCTTCCTTTATTGGCATGTCAACATTTGGTGTCTCTGCCCCGGCCAACGATGCATATGGTCATTTTGGCATAACAAGTAAAAACATTGTAAATCAGGTCAAGGAATTGCTTTAAACAATTTTGAAAAAACGCTTCTTGACCTGTTCGCTTTAATCAATTTTTCAACTGAATGAAGTGATTGAACTAGATTTTAAAATGGAGATATGAATGGCCATAAAAGTAGGAATAAATGGTTTTGGGAGAATAGGAAGAAATGTTTTTAGGGCCATAGTGGAATCCGGAACAAAGGAAATCGAGGTTGTCGGTATCAATGATCTGAGCAGCATTGATCAACTGGCGCATCTGTTTAAATTCGACTCCATTCATGGGCGGTTCCAGGGTGATGTGTCAGTAAGTGGTGAACATCTGGTAGTTAATTCTCACAAACCTATTGTATCGGCTGTTCGTGAACCCGAAAATCTGCCGTGGCAAAATGTTGACATAGCCCTTGAGTGTACGGGAATATTCACCAGCAGGAATGCAGCAGCACGCCATTTGCAGAATGGATCAAGTAAAGTCATCGTATCTGCTCCCTGCACAGATGCTGATAAGACCATTGTATTCGGTGTAAATCATCAGATACTGGAAAATGGCGATCAGGTTATATCGAACGCTTCATGTACCACAAACTGCCTTTCGCCTGTGGTAAAGGTGATTAATGATGCAATCGGGATAAATCGCGGCTTCATGACAACCATCCATTCCTATACGGGTGACCAACCAACGCTTGATGCCATTCACAAGGATCCATACAGGGCTAGGGCTGCGGCAATGTCAATGATTCCTACAACGACAGGTGCTGCTCGTGCTGTCGGGCTTGTCTTACCCGAATTGAAGGGCAAATTGGATGGAGTGGCCATAAGGGTCCCTACCCCGAATGTTTCAGTAGTGGATTTCAAGTTTGAATCATCAAGAATTACTTCACCTGAAGAAATCAATGAGAGTATCCGAACAGCAGCTGAAGGTGCCTTGAATGGTATTTTGGGCTATACGGATCAGCCAAATGTTTCAATCGATTTCAATCACGACAATCATTCTTCCATCTTTCACATGGATCAAACCAGGGTCATGGATGGTACCTTTTGTCGAATTCTAAGTTGGTATGATAATGAATGGGGATTTTCGAACAGGATGATTGATGTCACCCTAGAATTGGGAAAAACCATCTGAACAAAATAATCAACATGAAAAAGTGTCCTTTTTTGAATCCCAACACCTGATTTATACTGGAAATCAAATTGTCTTTCCAATCTGTGAGAAAACTTGCCGAAATGGATCTACAGAACAAGAAGGTCCTGATAAGGGTTGATATCAATGTACCCATTCAAGATGGTGTGGTTGGTGATACAACCAGGGTGGAAAGAATAATTCCTTCATTGGAAGCCATTATCGACAAGGGTGGCCATCCCGTCATTATTTCCCATTTGGGGAGACCCAAGGGTGAGCGTTTAGAAGAATTGTCACTTATACAGTTGGTGAATCCCCTTGAAAATCTTTTGGGCAAGAGTGTTCAGTTTCAACCTGAAATAAATATTCCCGATTTTTCAGCTGCTGAACTGTTTTCAAAATCAGCAACCTTGCTGGAGAATGTTCGATATTATCCGGGTGAATTAACCAATGATCCGGATTTTGTAAACCTTTTGGCCCAATGGGGTGAGATTTATTGCAATGATGCCTTTTCTGCATCCCACAGAAGTCATGCCTCCATTGTGGGTTTGGCCAGCAAGTTGCCAGCTTGTGCCGGGAAACTTCTAGAAGTTGAAGTCAAAAACATCGAAGAAATTTTGGGAAGCGATGTTGGACCCTCGACGGCTATCATTGGGGGGGCCAAAATTTCAACCAAGTTAACACTTCTTGCAAACTTAACACAAAAAGTTGACAATTTGTTGGTAGGTGGTGCTATGGCCAATACCATCCTGCTTGCCCAAGGTCATGATATTGGTAATTCACTGGTTGAGAAGGATTATTTGGATACGGCACTGGGTTTCTTGCAGGAGGCAGATAAAAACTCCTGCAAGGTGTATTTGCCAAGTGATTTTCAAATTGCACCAGATATTAGGCACGGTACCAGTCATATAGCAGAAATTGATGACAACTTAAGCGGAATGGGCATCTACGATCTGGGTCCGAAATCAATAAATAGATTTGCAAAAGTATTAGATCAGAGTAAAAAGGTATTATGGAATGGTCCACTCGGTGCTTTTGAATTTGTTCCCTTTGACCAATCTACAATTCAATTGGGAAAAACCCTTGCTGAAAGAACGAAGGAGGGTCGGGCAATATCCTTGATCGGTGGAGGTGATACAATTGCTGCATTGGCAAAAGGTGCTTTGCTGGATTCTATGAGTTTCGTATCAACAGCAGGAGGCGCTTTCATAGAGTATATGGAAGGCAAGGAATTACCTGGAATTGTGGTGTTGCAAAGCTAATAAGTACTTATGAATTTTCTTGAAAAAATTGTTCCATACATTGGTGGCAGGATTGTAATCCTCATTTTGATTTTAGCCTGTCTGTTTTTTGTAAATTCCAGCATTTTAGGCAGTAGAGGGCTGATAGTTCAAATCCAGTTGAAGGACCAATTATCGCTGCTTCAAAGTGAAATCGAGATCCAGGAAGAGCAAATTGCTTTAATGGAAAACAAAACACTTAGAATAACACCGGAATATCTGGATTTGGATTTATTAGATGAATTGGCTCGACAAAAGCTGGGGTATATTCATCTGGACGAGGTAATAATACATTAAATGGTATATAACGTATGAAAGATACCTGGGGGTAATAGATGGTAAAAAAGAGTGTGAACAGCAAACCAAAGGAATCCAAGGAAGAACTCCTGAAACTATATCGTGAGATGCTTTTGATAAGGAGGTTCGAGGAAAAATCGGGACAACTTTATGGGATGGGCCTTATCGGGGGTTTTTGTCACCTCTATATAGGTCAGGAAGCTGTTGTCGTCGGCTTGGAAGCCATAGCCAAAGATGGCGATAAGCGTATTACAGCATATCGAGATCATGGTCACATGCTGGCATGTGGAATGGATCCGAATGGTGTCATGGCTGAACTTACCGGTCGGGAAGGTGGTTTTTCCAAAGGCAAAGGTGGTTCTATGCACATGTTCAGCAAGGAAAAGAATTTTTTTGGAGGGCATGGTATCGTGGGCGCCCAGGTTCCACTTGGTGCTGGTATAGCCTTTGCCGATAAGTATCGCGGCAACAAAAATGTCACTTTTACCTATTTCGGTGATGGAGCGGCCAATCAGGGCCAGATCTATGAAACGTTCAACATGGCCAGCCTCTGGAAGATTCCGGTAATTTTTGTTATTGAAAACAATCAGTATGCGATGGGAACTTCCATCAAAAGAGGATCTTCCACTCCAGATCTTTACACGCGCGGTCTTGCTTTTGGCATCAAGGGAGAAATGGTGGATGGCATGGATGTTTTAGCCGTGTCAAAAGCCGGAAAAAAGGCTGCAGATATTTGTCGCAAGGGACAAGGCCCTTATATCCTTGAAATGAAAACGTATCGTTACAGGGGTCATTCCATGTCAGATCCAGCCAAATACCGGACAAGGGAAGAGGTACAACAAGTTAGGAAACAGCAGGACCCAATTGACTCATTGCGAGATAAAATGTTGAAGTGGAAAATTGCGTCCGAAGATGAATTCAAGGATATCGACAGGGATGTAAAGAAAATTGTCAATGAAGCAAGTGATTTTGCTCAGAAAAGTCCTGAACCTGATGTTAGTGAGCTATACACGGATGTCTACCTTTGATCAGGGGTTGAATGGCCACCAATTCAAATGAGGAATAAATATGGAATCAAAAATTTTATTGCCAGCTTTATCACCTACGATGGAAGTGGGTAAAATTGCAAAATGGTTTGTCAAGGAAGGTGATACCGTAGCTAGTGGTGATATACTTGCTGAAATTGAAACGGATAAGGCCATTATGGAATTCGAAGCCATTTCGGATGGTGTCGTTGAAAAGCTTCTTGTTGCAGAAAACGAGGAAGCGATACCGGTTAACTCACCCATTGCCATAATATCCGGTGATGATGATACAGCAGGTGAAGAAGAAACCTCTTCCGAGGAAAATGTTTCTATTGACTTAAAGGAAACCACGATTAGTGCAGTTCCAGAAGCCCCAAGGGAGAAATTGGGAGAGGATTTATCGCTGGAAAATGTATCGTTCAAATCCCAAACCGTTCGCGAGGCATTGCGAGATGCAATGGCGGAAGAGATGGAACGGGATGAACTAGTTTTTCTTATGGGTGAGGAAGTAGCCGAATACCAGGGTGCCTATAAGGTTTCCCAGGGACTATTGGACCAGTTTGGTTCCGAAAGGGTGATTGATACGCCAATTACCGAACATGGCTTTACGGGTCTTGGTGTTGGTGCAGGTTTTGCCGGTCTCAGACCGATAGTCGAGTTCATGACTTTCAATTTTGCCATGCAGGCAATTGATCACATTATCAACTCGGCAGGAAAAACCCTTTACATGTCAGGTGGACAAATGAATTGCCCAATTGTATTTCGTGGCCCAAATGGTGCTGCAGCAAGAGTTGCTGCCCAGCATAGCCAGGATTATGCGGCCTGGTATTCCCATATACCAGGACTAAAGGTTATCCAACCCTACTCGGCGGCTGATGCAAAGGGATTGTTGAAATCGGCAATTCGAGATCCCAATCCCGTGGTTTTTCTTGAAAATGAAATCCTTTACAACCGTTCCTTTGATGTACCCGAGCTGGACGAATACACCGTTCCCATAGGGAAGGCAAAAATCTGGAAAGAAGGTAAAGATGTAACCCTTGTATCTTTTGGTATAGGTATGTCCCACACTTTGGAAGCTGCCAGGGAATTGGAAAGTATTGGAGTTGATGCCGAGATCATTGATTTGAGAACCTTGCGACCTCTTGATAAGGATACGGTGATTGAATCGGTCAAAAAAACCAACAGATGTGTAACCATAGAGGAAGGATTCCCTGTCTGTTCAATTGGAAATCACCTGAGTTATCTGATTATGCAGGAAGCATTTGACTGGTTGGATGCCCCTGTAATTTGTTGTACCGGCAAGGATGTTCCCATGCCCTATGCTGCTAATTTGGAAAAACTCGCACTTGTTTCCGTACCCGAAATTGTTCAAGCTGCAAAGTCAGTACTCTATTTGGAGGAATAAACATGCCAACCAATATCCTCATGCCGGCTCTATCCCCAACAATGGAAGAAGGGATCCTAAGCAAGTGGTTTGTCAAGGAAGGTGATACAGTAGAATCAGGTGATTTGCTGGCTGAAATTGAAACTGACAAGGCCACAATGGAATTTGAATCCATTTATGAAGGCAATGTAACACAATTGCTGTTCGCAGAAGGTGCCGCAGGCATAAAGGTAAATACCCCGATTGCAGTTATAGATACCGGAGATTCTGCGGTAGAAGAATCTTCTGTTCCTGCTGGTGTTGAGGAATCTAAACCTGAGGTAAAATCTGCAGAAATCAGTGAACAAGTCAAGCAGGCAAAACCAGTTCATGTAAACAAATCCTCAAGTAGCAGAATATTTATTTCTCCCCTTGCCAAGAGGTTGGCAAAGGAAAATGGTATTGCCCTAGAGAACCTCAAGGGATCGGGACACAAGGGACGTATAGTCAAGAGGGATATCGAGGCTTACCTTCTAGAGCAGAAAGAACAGCCCACACCTTCGATCCCAGCCCAGGTCCAGGGTATTACATCCGAGGCCTTTTCGTTTGAACAGGTTACCAAAATGTACCAAGACAGGGAGTACGAGGTTGTTGAACTTGAGGGCATGAGGAGAACCATCGCTACCAGACTTACCCAGTCGAAACAAACAATTCCTCACTATTACCTCAGAAGAGAGGTTGAACTTGATTCCCTTTTGAAACTCAGGTCAAAGGTAAATTCATTTCTTGCTAAGAAAGGTAAAAAGGTTTCAATCAATGATTTCATTATTTCAGCCGTAGCCAAGGCCTTGGAACTGGTTCCCCAGGCCAATACAGTTTGGGCTGCAGGCAATGTTCTACAGCTGAAGTCCTGTGATGTGGCGGTGGCAGTATCAATCGATGATGGCTTGATCACTCCGGTTATCAAGGATGCAAACAAAAAATCACTTACGGAAATTTCAAATGAAATGAAGGATTTGGCTGAGCGTGCAAGACAACGAAAACTGCAGCCAACTGAATATATCGGCGGTACCATCACCGTCTCAAATCTTGGAATGTTCGGTATTGAAAATTTTGATGCCATAATCAATCCTCCTCATGCTTCCATATTGGCCGTTGGTACAGGAAAAAGAAAACCGGTTGTCGGACCTTCCGATGAAATAGAGATCAAAACCCTGATGTCCCTGACTTTGTCCGTTGATCACCGGATAATTGATGGTGCACTCGGTGCCCAACTATTAGGCACCATCGTTGATCTGTTGGAGAACCCTGTTTCAGTTTTGCTGAATCTGGATTAATTCAGTTGGAATCAAGCGCTGGGATGAAAGTATTGAACCATAGTCTTGGATGGTTCTGAACAACCCGCATCACCAACTATTCTTGCCGGTATCCCAGCAACTGTCTTGCATCCAGGTACATCTTCTAGAACCACCGAACCCGCAGCTACCCGAGCACAATTACCAATAGTGATATTACCCAGTATTTTAGCCCCGGCTCCGAGCAATACACCTTTGCCCACTTTGGGATGTCGATCACCCTCTTCTTTGCCTGTTCCACCCAAAGTTACCGAATGAAGCATGGAAACATTGTTTCCGACAACAGCCGTTTCACCAATCACGATAGAGTGGGCATGATCAATCAGTATGCCATGACCGATAACAGCGCCGGGATGGATATCGACACCAAAAACCTCCGAGGTTCTCATTTGGATGAAATAAGCCAGATCCTTGCGATCATTTTCCCACAACCACCTGCCAATTCTATGACATTGCAAGGCTTGGAACCCCTTGAAAAAAAGCAATGGCTGGTAAAAGGTCTGACAGGCTGGGTCCCTGTCAAATACGGCAATTATGTCAGCCCGGGCAGAGCGTCCAATTCCAGGATCATCGTTAAGGGCCTCATCGGCAATTTCCCTGAGGAGTTGTTCCGACATTTCAAGCGAAGCCATTTTGATGGAAAAACGAAAAGCCAAGGCTTTTTCAAGCGATTCATGATGCAGGATACCCGAATAGATCAAACCTGCCAGAAGAGGTTCCCTGGAAGTAATTTCCGAGGCCTCATCACGAAGACGGGTCCATACTGGATCAAGTGGGGCCAACTGGTTTGATAACTCAGCCATGATTTCTCCTCATCGGGAAGTGTATTTACTTGTTCTAAAATTTAGTTTGAAACAAATTGATGTCAATGAATTTGATATTGGATAGATAATTCGTTCATTATCAAAACCTGTATTAGAAAAGTCGATTTTCGAATATCCTCCAGCATGAGATATCAACATCAAACAGGAAACATTATCCTGAAAATTTACCTTGCCCTATTACGATCAAACTATCAAATCATTAGATTTTATAAGTTCTTCCAACCTTCCTCTCAAGCAGGGTTATTTTTTTCATCAAGCTTGATGACATGGAGTTTGAAGAATACTAAAAAACATTGTTCATAATCCCGTGAAATGTTAATTTTCCGATGTATTGTTTAGTTAATTGGAGTGCTTAATGCAGAAGCAACATGATGATCTAAAGATTGCAGTTGTTGGATATGCCTATCAAATGCCAGGTGGTATCGGGAATGACGAGGATTTCTGGAAGCTGCTTTGTGATCGTTCATTTATTCAGAATCCAATCAGGGACCGGTATGGCCGAGGTTATCTGCCTATTGGGGGATATTTTGGCCCAACACGAATGATTTCACAATATGAAGGCCATATTCTAGATGAAGATGAATGCCTTCTGGACCACAAGTTCTTCGGTATCTCTCATAATGAATTCATCAATCTGGATCCTCAGGCCCGTATGCTTCTGACCAAATCATGGGAGGCAATTGAGCATGCTGGTTGGACCTTGAATGAATTGCACAACAGCAGGGCTGGCGTTTTCGTAGGTTCCCAGACACCAGCTGTGGCCAATTATCGCGAAATGTATGGCGCTTCAGAATATACGGCCCCAGTGGCTAGCCTGGCCATGCTTGCGAATCGCATTTCTTATCATTTCAATCTCATGGGTACGTCAATGACATGCTGTAC
>WTGT01000289.1 GCA_011523445.1 Paracoccaceae bacterium | reverse complement strand
ACCTTGGGATCGGTAACCAGTGCTCTGGCTATGGATACCCGCATTTTCATGCCACCTGATAATTCACGTGGGTAGCTTTTGGTGAAATCCTTCAAGCCTACCAATTCAAGGCTACGTTCAATTACGTCCTTTTTCTCCTTGAAGGACTTGTTCTGAAGGCGAAAGGGAAGCCAAACGTTTTTTTCGACTGTTGTCCATGGTAATAATGTGGCTTCCTGGAACACCACCCCAATTGCACCACTTCCATGACTAACTTTCCAGTCAACTTCACCAACCGTAGGTTCGGTAAGTCCGGCAATTATCCTCAAGGCAGTTGATTTACCACAGCCGGAGGGGCCCAAAAGGGAAATAAAATCACCGGAATGGATTTTTAGAGCCATATCCCTGAGTGCAACTATATCCTCGGAAAATGTCTTACCTACCTTCTTCAATTCCAGAAGGAGGGGTCTGGAATCATTATTCAAATCAATTCACGTGTAAACAATAGGTTAGGAAAGGGTATGCCAATCATACCCTTTCAATTGATTAAAATATTGGGAATAGAACTATTTCAAGTCCATTCCTACGCCTTTGTTGACAAAGTCGGTGTTGATGGCTGCGGTGTAATTTATATCAGCTGATAAGACTCCAGCAGCAACCATCTTGTTGAAGAAATCAGTGGCTTTCTCTTCGGTCAAGGCGCCAATTCCCATCTCAAGTGCATCACCTGAATCAACAATACCACGTTCCAGCATCTTGCTGACAGCATAGGCAATTTTGTCATCGGTCATTTCAGGATTATCTGCCTTGATCAATTCATCGGCGGCTGAACGATCATTATACAGATAGTTGTACCACCCGATAATCGAGCCATCGACAAAACACTGAACAACTTCCGGTTTGTTGGCAATGGTATCAGCCATTGTCTCGATTGTGGTTGCATAAGTCGAATAACCTGCATCGGCAATCAGGAAAACATCAGGAACAAATCCACCTTCCTTTTCCACAACATATGGTTCTGAGGAAAGGTAACCTTGCATCCCCTTGTTTTCGTCAGCCAAAAAGGGTGCAGGATTAAAGGTGTAGGGGATCCGCTGTTCATCGGTAAATCCGTATTGAGCCTTCATCCATCGATAATATGACCTGAAACCATTATCACCTATCAAAAGGGTCAGGTTCTTGAGGTCTTCAAATGTTTCAGCCTTACCTGGATGGGCTAGGATCACTTGTGGATGCTTTTGGAAAATCGCAGCCACAGATACAACAGGGATTCCCTGTTCAACTGAATTGAAGGCCTGGTTCAGGTCTCCACCCATGTGAAACTGCATTTTTCCAGCCAGCATCAGTGCACGGTTATTAACCTGCGGGCCACCTGGCAGGATTGATACATCCAGTCCACAGGCCTCATAGGTACCATCGGCAACTGATTGGTAGAAGCCACCATGCTCGGCTTGGGCAAGCCAGTTAGTTCCAAAGACGACTTTTTCCATTTCTGCATGAGCAGATGCGAAAATGAAAAATGGTGTGATTAATAATAGGGAACGCAAAAAACGCATTAATTTATCCTTAAATGATATGAAGATACGAGTTCAAATAATTTTGAATTCCCCGCTAATCTTGTAATACAAATGAAAAAACTTGCAACAAAAAACCTTATAGTGTTGATAACTTCTGTGATCAATTTATGATCAAATATCTTCAAATAACGATTTAAAGGGATTAGGAGGCAATTCATGGTTCCCTGCCTTACGAATGATTCACATAAATTCATCGCCAATGAAATTTATACATGTGGAATTGTCAATAATGCCCAAATAACCCCACCAGCAAAGAAGGTACGGCTGAATTCAGCCGATGCCGAATCAATCAGAAGAAAAGTACTTGATTGTTATATCGATGATGGTGACACCAGGCTTGGCTACAAGATTGGATTTACTTCAAAAATTGTTCAGGAACAGCATGGTATAAGCGAACCCGAATTTGGTTATCTGACCAGCAGGATGAAACTTTCCAATCAGAGACAAATCCCTATTCTAGGCACGGCTCCCGTCCTTGTTGAACCGGAGATTTGTTTCAAACTTGCTGACGGTTTTGAAAGTACGGAAATATCCGTTCAGGATGTTCTGGATAAAACGGAAAGGATCTATGTATCCCTAGAATTGGTAGAGAGCAGGGTGGGGTTAACCTCGGGTATCGACAATGTGATTATGGATAATGTCGGAGCATCTAGGATATTGATCTCCAAACCTGGTTTTGCACCAGGTGATTTCGATTTGGAAAACACTACAGTTAACCTGATGGTAGATGATTTGCACTTTAATGGGAAAACCTCGGATGTATTGGGAAATCCAGCAAATTCAGTCATTTGGCTCAATAAGAGACTGGCTAAATTGGGACCATTGGGAGGACAACTCGGCAAGGGAGATTATGTAATGACCGGTTCACCAATCAAGCCAGTTCCTTTGGTCAAGGGATCAATGATCAAGGCCGAATGGAGCAGTGTTGGTACTATCGAAGTTGAAATGGTCTAGTATTTTGGAAGGGGAATTCCAATGATTGAAAAGACAGGGATCATTCCGAAGGGGATAATGAGGCCATTTGCCAACTATTCACACGGAATGAGGATAGAGGGAGCTACAAGCCATTTGTTGATTTCAGGCCAATTGGGTATTTCACGTGAAGGTGATATTCCAGAAGCTGTCGAGGATCAGGCAGAATATTGTTTTGCCAATATCGAGGCCATACTTCATGACGGAGGAATGGATAAACAGGATGTGGTAAAAATCACTACCTTTGTAACCAAAAGAAAGTATCTCCAACCCTATATGAAGA
>WTGT01000043.1 GCA_011523445.1 Paracoccaceae bacterium | reverse complement strand
CTTCGATTCAGTCTGCCCATGTTTCCCATCGCTTCAGAAATTTTCGCCGATTTCGTGATTTGGCTCAGTGTCATTGCAATCATCTATACCTCGCTGGTTGCCATGATGCAGGAGGATATCAAAAAACTGATTGCCTATTCTTCCGTTGCCCATATGGGGTTTGTCACCATCGGAATTTTCTCGTTTACCCATCAAGGTCTGGAAGGGGCAATTTTCCAGATGCTCTCGCATGGGTTGATCTCTGGAGCCTTGTTCCTCTGTGTCGGTGTTGTTTACGACCAGATGCATACCAGAAAAATAGCTGATTATGGAGGACTGGTAATAAAAATGCCGGTTTATGCCCTTGGTTTCATGTTCTTCACCCTCGCCAATGTGGGTCTTCCTGGTACAAGTGGTTTTGTTGGTGAATTTTTGACCCTGGCGGGAATCTTTCAGGTTAATACCTGGGCTGCCTTTTTTGCCGCTACCGGAGTCATTCTCTCGGCCGCCTATGCCTTGTGGGTATTCAGGCGAGTTGTCCTTGGTGATCTGGTCAAGGCCTCCTTGGCAGGTGTTCGGGATTTGAGCAACAGGGAGAAACTCGTATTTGCACCCTTAATTGTCATGACTCTTCTTTTGGGCGTTTATCCCTCCTTGGTTACCGACATTACCGGTCCTGCAGTCATGGAATTGAAAAATCATGTCCTTGCTGCCTTGCCGAAATGATGAATTTATAGTTTTAGTGTATTGATATGTTTCCAAGTGATCTGACAACGATACTACCTGAACTGGTACTGGCATCCTACGGTTTGGCTGCACTGATGTGGGCTGTATTCTCAAATACCCAGAAGACTGGCACGGCTCTGGTATGGCTGACAAGCATTTTTCTGGTAGGGTTGAGCCTTTGGATTGGCTTGGCAACCACAGGAACGAAACAGGCCTTTGGCGGAGCCTTTGTCGATGACGGTTTCTCACGATTTGCGAAAGTGGTCATAGCCCTATCCTCGGCAGTTGTTCTCCTGTTGAGCCGGGATTATCTTGACAGAGAAAGAATTCTCAAATTCGAATTCCCGATACTGGTGGTATTTGCCGTTCTAGGCATGATGGTCATGGTTTCGGCCCATGGCTTGATGGTGTTGTATATGGGTATAGAACTGCAATCGCTGGCACTCTATGTGCTTGCTGCATTCCATCGAAATCATTCGAAATCAACCGAGGCGGGTTTGAAGTATTTTGTTCTGGGGGCATTGTCTTCGGGCTTGCTTCTATATGGTGCTTCTCTTACCTACGGTTTCTCCGGAACAACGTTGATGAGTGGTATATCGGAAGCCATATCAGACGGCGAAACGTCGGTCGGATTACTGTTTGGATTGGCCTTCCTGATCGTAGGATTGGCCTTCAAGGTTTCGGCAGCACCTTTCCACATGTGGGCACCGGATGTATACGAAGGGGCACCGACACCTGTCACCCTCTTCTTGGCCACGGCACCCAAGGTAGCTGCCATGATTTTGTTTGCAAGGTTGTTGATGGAAGCCTTTGGTCCGGTAGCCGATGATTGGCAACTGATCGTTGGCGGAATTGCCTTTGTATCCATGTTCCTAGGTTCGATAGCAGCCATTGGTCAGATTGATATCAAGCGTCTAATGGCCTATTCCTCCATTGCCCATATGGGTTATGCCCTCATGGGGATTGCATCGGGAACGGAGAAGGGATTTCAGGCCATGCTGATTTATATGGTGATCTATACGATCATGAATTTGGGCACCTTTGCCTTCATTCTTTCGATGCGTAAGGGAGGCAGACCTGTATCTGACATATACTCGCTTGGCATGTACTCTAAGCAGGCTCCAGTTCACGCCTTTTCACTGTTGCTTTTAATGTTTTCACTGGCCGGTATTGTTCCCTTGATCGGTTTCTTTGCCAAACTCTATGTCTTTCTGGCCGTAATCGAGGTTGGAATGTACTGGTTGGCACTTGGAGGAGCGATAGCTTCGGTAATTGGTGCCTATTATTATCTGCGTCTTGTATATTTCATGTATTTTGGTGAAGAGGGTGAAAGTCTTGATGATAACATGACCAGAACATCCCAGATTACACTGGTACTTTCGGGTGTTTTCGTAATAGTTGGGGTAGCCAACCTGTTTGGAATCATAGATATCAGTCAGGCAGCAACAGGCATGTTATTCAACTAGGAAAATGATTTGGAGAGAAACTACGAAATTCTTAGTTTTGACAGGTTGGAAAGTACCAATTCGGAAGCAGTAAGGCATATTTCAGGATTTACCAAACCCATTTGGATCTGGACGAAAACCCAAACCAGGGGGCGAGGGAGATCAGGCAGGAGCTGGCACTCCGGTTCGAAAAATTTTTTTGCAACCTACCTTCAAAAGCCCAATGAACCCTTGAGGGATATTCCCCTGAGGTCATTCCTAGCCGGTTTGGCTCTTCATGAAACACTGTGTGCCTTTACCGAATTCAAGCATGATTTTTATTTGAAATGGCCTAATGATGTCATTTTGTCCAGAAAGAAGGTTGCGGGTATCCTGCTGGAAAATAACCGACAGTCGGACGAGAATTATTTGATAACCGGATTTGGCGTCAATCTCCATGAGGTTCCGGCCTTGGAAGATGCGCCTGTAAGGAAATATGACCCGGGAAGTATTGCACAACTGACAGGTTTTGATATTTCCAGCAGGGAATTCTTGGACAGGTTGATTCAAAAAGTAAATAAATACGAGGAAGTCTACCATTCTGATGGATTTTGGCGTATTCGTGAATTATGGCTTGAAAGGGCGTTTGATTTGGGAAAAGGGATTTTCTTCAGACATGGTAAGAT
>WTGT01000299.1 GCA_011523445.1 Paracoccaceae bacterium | reverse complement strand
TTTCAATTCCGTTGACATTTGGGAGAGTAAAATTTCCGATTGGCATGATTCAATCGCCAGTCAACTTGGGCATGAGCCCCATAGAGCAGGAGTTGCCATCAATGAATCCTATTTTCTGGTCGATGGGTTTACGGTACTTGCAATTCCTGAAGGTAGTAGGACCATCAGGCACATTTTGGGATAATCGAATGTCATGATTATGCACTTTACAATACGTTGGACCTATGGATTTATGCTGCCGAAGCGGTAGCCAATTTTTTTCCCGAACTGGCTGCGAGTGTGGCTAGTGATTATGCCATGCATTTACAAGAAAATGACACAATTCTGAGACGGCACCGGTGGGACAAAAACTTGTTCCCCGTTAATCCTCTGGACTCTTGTCCGCATGATTTAGGAGGACCTGGAGAAGATCCATTTTTTACTGCAAATTCCTATACCTATCGGGATGCCACCATCTGGAAGGATCTGAATTGTGATCTAATTCTCTGTCTCTACAGGGAAGGCAAGGCCATGGAAACGGAATGGCGAACCAGTAGGTTTCCAGCAGTCAAGGCTGCCATAGAATTTCTGCAAGTTTTTGATCGAGATGGTGACGGGTTAATCGAAAATGAAGGTATCCCAGATCAAACTTTCGACAATATTCCGATGCTTGGTGCCTCAAGTTATTGTGGTGGTCTTTGGATTGCGGCCCTGCTGGCAGGTTCAAAACTGGCAAGTGACGCTGGTGAACACAGTTTGTCGGAGCATTGGGATAAGATGGCCAAAAAGGCAATGCAGGCATATAATGATAGTTTATTCACTGGTTCATGGTATCGGGTGGATACCCAAGGTCACTTTTCGGAGGCCTGCTTCATTGAACAGCTTTTTGGTCCCTTTCTGGCTCGACGGCTGGGATTGGGAGATATTGTCCCTCAAGATTATGCCTGCAAAGCGTTAAAAAGTATTTTTGAGAGGAATTTCCTTGATGAAGGCGGAGGGGAAGGGGTTGTCTCATTGGCAGAAATCCCCCCTGCAGCAATCGCCAAACTTCCTCATCAGGATGATACCAGTTTTCAGACGAAGGAAATCCAGCCCGGTTTTAATTTCAGTTTTGCAGCCCAGCTTGAGGAATGGGGATTATTTGATGAAGCCGAACAATTGAGGAAAACTCTTTATCATCAGTTGTATGTTCGAAGAAATCTGGTTTTTCAAACTCCTGCCGCTTATGACAAGGGTCAGCTGACGTGTCGTGCCATATTGAATATGAGACCCTTGGCAGCGTGGTGGATGAAGCACAAGGAAACCATGGATTCCTAGCAAGAATGATGCAACGAATATGATTGAGGAGGGGTTTTCCGGGCATCTTTGAACCGGTGTCAAATTTGTTGAAAGTGTTTTGAATAATTTTTTGTTAAGCACCACTGACAGGTGAACAAATTTCAATCAAATACCCATCCAAATCCGATACATAGGAGATGGTTTGTCCCCAAGGCATCTCACTGGCATCTTGAATGACAGTGGCACCTGCCTGCTTGGCTTTTTCAAGAGATCCCGGTACATCGTCTGTTTCAAAAGCTATCTCGAAAACAGGGGCTTTAACATCAGCTATTCCGGGATTTTTACCGAGCTCTGTCATGAGGCCGTGTGAAGAAAATGCCAGGGTTGTTGCCCCTGTTGCTAATTCCCCATAGTCGCCGGCTTCAACAATCATTCTTCGCTCAAGTCCAAACGCCCTTTCGTAGAACTCGATGCTTCGGGTGACATCTTCAACATAGAGAATTGTATATTTAAATCGCATAATTCTACTTCTTCAGATCTATGGATAATGTTGAAAATGGCGGAGAGACAGGGATTCGAACCCTGGAGACGGTTCCCCGCCTACACGCGTTCCAGGCGTGCGCCTTCGACCACTCGGCCACCTCTCCACATTTACTTGCCCTAAGCAATTAAGATTTATTTCCTAAATGTAAACAAACAGGAAATAAAATTCATTTTGGTAATCAATGTTGATTGGTTTGCTTGTTATCCACCCGATAGCGGTTCCAAATAGCTGTGCCATAAATCCAGGTGAATTTCGTCATCAGGATTTTCGGCCTCGTTTCCCCAAAGGGCTTTGGCTTTGAAACTGACGGTATACAAAGGTTCGGGCTTTGGTCCCAAAAAATGCGCATTGGCATCAGGCAATCGATGAAAACCATGAAACAAAACGATTTCACCCTGATATCCTGAAGAATAGGCTGGCAATCTTGTGTGACCATTCTCCAGATAATTGTTGGCAGGAGGGGATTTGGTTTTAACCAGCGTTCCAATTTCATGTGGTTGAAAGGATGTGTTACTACTGCAAAGGCTGGGGTCACCCTTGGCAATCATTGATTTTAGAGCTTCAGGTGTTACGCTGACCCCTTGCATGGGTTTGTTTGTTACCTTGAAATCACGCAATTCGGATTGATCAACCAGATCGCTGTCAACCATTAGGTTTACCAGTCCCGCCATCCATTTCTCGTAATAGGTAAACCGTTTGTAATCATCCGGGGGGAGTGATTCCCGAAAATACCGTGATCGGTCAATGTTCCATTTACCCAATGCTCCAACAGCCAAGGTCAAGGACAAAACTATTTTGTGCCATTTTTTTTCAAATACTGTTTTGTTTTCTACGGGCAGGGCTTCCACGCATGGCATTCCACCCATATCATGAATCTTGGTCATTTTGGTTCGGTGGGTAATCCTGTTCCAATCATTGAGTTTCTTGTAACCCAAGGAACCAATTCATCTTCACTCAATCCCTTGGATTCTTCCGGTTGCATAGGTACAACCAAATACCTTATCTCTGCTGTACTGTCCCAGACC
>WTGT01000287.1 GCA_011523445.1 Paracoccaceae bacterium | reverse complement strand
GTATCCATGTTGGTTAGACAGACTTTCAAGGCCAACAAAAATCGAGATAATTCTCCCCCGGATGCTATCTTGTTTATTGGACCTATGGGTACCCCTGGATTGGTTGATGCCAAAAACTGTATGTCATCCTTTCCTGTGGACCCTTCCTGCCCAGTTTTAATCGAAGTCCGAAAAACAGCATTTTCTAATTTAAGGGGTGGTAGCTCGGCACTGATTTGCTTGTCAAGCTTTTGGGCTGCCCTTTTGCGTGTCTTGGTCAATAATTCGGCACTTTTATGATATTCCCCATAAATGGTATTACGGGCTTTTTCCAATTCCTTGAGCCTATTTTGCTCAATTGCAAGTTCAGAACTTTTATCTTCCAGGCTATTCCAGAAACCAAACAACTCATCAGGTTGGACATTATGCTTCCTGGCCAAAGCACGTATAGCGAACAATCTGTTTTCCAGATTTTCCAGCTCATAAGGATCAACATCCATGTTCCTTTTGAGTTCATCCACACTTCTTTCTGCATCCTCTACCTCTACCAAGATGCGTTCCAGGGCATCCTGAACATTCCTTAAAATTTCCTCTGAACCTCCTTTTACCTTACTCAGGGCGTTGGTGGCCTCTATAGCCATTTTGGTAATTCCTCCAGAGCCGATATTCTGAGCAACCATCTCAATTGCTTCCCTGTTTCTGGCAGCAAATTTCATGCCTGTTCTTCTCGATTCCAGTGTTTGATGCTCGTTTTCCTTGAGATCAAAATCTCTGAATTCAAGCAACGAATGAGCGGTGAATTCCTGATCCCTGGCAAGTACCTCAATGCGATTCTCGAGTTCCTGACATAACTTGGTTTGCAGTTGGTATTCGGTCCACAACTCTCGTACCTTGTTGACTAGTTTTTCATGGTCTCCAAACTTGTCTAGGAGCTCTTTATGAGATCTTTTGTTGAGAAGCTGGCTTGTGTCATGTTGACCATGGATGTTGATCAAAAACAAAGCAACTTCCTTGAGGAAGTCACTTGAACATCTGCTGTTGTTGATAAATGCAACAGACCTGCCGCCTGGAGAAAGGGTTCTTCTGATGAATATCTCGGTTCCCGATTGGTATCCCCTTTTGTTCAGAAAGGTTCTGACCGGATTCATTTCCGAAACTTCAAAACATACCGTTACTTCACCACTAGACTCGTCACTTACAGGAAAGTTCTTGGGTGATTCAAAGCCAAGTGCAAAGCCCAATGAATCCAGAATGAAGGACTTTCCTGCCCCAGTTTCACCAGACAATATATTGAGGTTGGGAGAAAACTCTAAATCCAATTCCTCTACAAAAAGGATCTTTCTGAGTGAAATACCCTTCAGCATGAGAAATACTGGTTATGGCACCCTATAACCATTCACCCCTTATGGTCATCCTGTTGAATTTGCGGAAAAATCCATCCCTAGGTTTTTCCGGGGGGATATTGGCACCAACCCTTTGGAGCAAATTGTAGGTATCATTATACCAATCAGTATCATTGAAGTTATAAGCCAAGATTGCAGCTGCCTCCTCGGCTTCGGTGATCAGTCCTAGGGAAACATAGGATTCCACCAGACGATGCAAGGCTTCCGGGACATGGCTTGTGGCCTTGTTATACAAGTCGCTGAATTTGGCTTGGGGTTCATCAGCCAAGGAAATATCATCCTCCTCGTCCAGAATCTGGAAATCGTCCAGGAAGGTATTGTCGATCACCTTGCTGAATCGCTTGATGGCTGCGCCATAATGCTGATTGCTCAAGTAATACCTGCCAACTTCCATTTCCTTGATGGCCAATCGGTCTACGACAATATCTATTTGGTGATAGGCAGATTGCGCATATTGGCTGTCACCATATTCCTGAACAACCTCAAATAGGGCATCAAGAGTATTCTTGGCTATGGCCCGGTCCCTTCCCTTCAGGTCCAGCTGATGATAATAACTCATTGCTACGAGATATTGGGCATATCCAGCGTCCTGATCACCTGGATAGAATGATAAAAACCTTTCAGCCGCATCTCTGCTCAAATCATATTCACGAGCGAGGTTATAGGCATAGGCTGCCTGTAATGTTGCTTGTCGGGAATAATCCGAATAGGGATAGAGTCTTTCGATTTCTTCGAATTTACGAGCAGCCAATCTGAATCGATTGTCATTCACGTTATTGGACGCGGATTCAAAAATTTGCTGAGCAGTAAAATCCTCGATTTCCGGATCATCCTCTTTTCTGCCACATCCGTACAGAAGGCTGAAACTGATGATAATCAAAATTAGTGGTCGAAATAGTTGCACTGTTTATTTCCCTTTACCCTCGCAGACCTATTATCCACAGAACTGTCCAGCAATCCCATGAAGAAATCCTAACATTTCTGTCTGGATTGTCATCCAAGAAACTTTATTTATTTCATAATTTAAGGATTTTTTTTGCAGGTGCTAGGTTTTTACCGGTATCTATCACAATTATGGCAGTGGTATTGAAACTGCCCCTTGAAAAGTTGTCCTAGATTTCAGGCAAATCCGAGAGTTGGACCTTCATGCCCGGAAGCTTGGATGAAATGGCATCAGATGCATCGATTATCTCGTAATTATCCTGGTCAGAGAACAATTTGTGTAAAATTTCAATGTTGGCATGATGTCCTGATTTGTACCCAACAAAAAGTCCCAGAATTGGGTAACCGGAAAGCGACAGGTCACCTACTGCATCAAGCATTTTATGTCTGACGGGTTCATCTTCATACCTGACGGGATAAAGGTATTTGTTACTCTTTTCGTCGATGATGGTTACATTATCGTAATTACCGCCTAGTCCCAATCCATTAGACCACAGATATTCAATTTCCCCATTCA